>CAYSOI010000013.1:21577-28435 GCA_964432425.1 uncultured Opitutales bacterium
TGCGGGAATTTGGCCACAACTGGTTTGGGGAAAGTATTGGGCCAACCTTCGTTGCTTTGCTTGGGACCTTTGGTGGAGCGGCCATTGGCGATGATTTTTGTGAGTTCCTCCACCAGTTCCTTGACCACTTTCGGGTGTTCTCCCTGAAGATTGTTCTTTTCGGAAGGATCCTTTTCCAAGTCGTAGAGCTGGATCGGTGGAAGAGATTTGTCTTTCAAAGCAACATTGGGTTTGGGAGCACTCCAGCCGCCGGAGCCTGGACAAAGGTTGAGCTTCCAGTTGCCTCGACGGATGGCGAAGCTGCCGGCAATGGAGTGATGGATGAGGCTTTGGCGGGC
This sequence comes from uncultured Opitutales bacterium, assembly GCA_964432425.1. Lineage (GTDB taxonomy): Bacteria > Verrucomicrobiota > Verrucomicrobiia > Opitutales > JABJCN01 > JAYPDO01. The sequence continues at coordinate 21,916 of CAYSOI010000013.1, forward strand.
CTTGTCGGCACTGCATTTGCCTTCCAGGGCATGGAGGAAGCTGATGGAGTCTTCCGCGATGTTGGGCTTGATGGCTTTCTCTGCACCAATGATCTCCGCAGAGGTAGCAAAGAAGTCGACAGTGCTGATCAGGGCATCCGATTCTGTCCCTTCTTTGATCTTGGCAGGCCAACGAACATGGAAGGGGACTCGGTGGCCGCCTTCAAAGATGTCAGCTTTGTGACCACGCCAGTGTGCGTTCGGAAGATGCCCTTTCTTGACCAGATCATCAATCTTTGCCGCTGGGGAGCATCCGTTGTCTGTGGTAAACAGGATCAGGGTGTTTTCCGCGATGTTTTGTTCATCCAATTGCTTCAACACTTCGCCAACAACCCAATCCGTCTCCATGACAAAATCTCCGTATTTGCCGATCTTTGACTTTCCTTGCCATTCCGGTGCTGGGGAAATGGGGGTGTGAGGACTGGTCAAGGGCAAGTAGAGGAAGAAGGGTTTCTCTTCCGGAGAATTTTTGATGAATTTTCTAGATTCTCTGGCAAAGTCCCGCAGGCATTTGATGTCCTCAAAGTTCGCTCCTGCTGGTCCAGGTCTGTGAAAGGCTTTGGTGTGAGTTGCAATTTCCGTACTGAGACCGTTCCTGAGATAAACATAGGGGAACATGTCCAGAGATGCCGGGATAATGAAGGACTCTTCGAAACCCAGTGCATTCGGTCCTCCTTTGACTGGCTTGGAGTAGTCAATGTCCCAGCCTCCTCCTTTGGTAGGGCCATTGACTGCTTTGCGTGTTTCGCCATTGGGCAACTTCTCCCAACCCAGCCCCAAGTGCCATTTCCCAACAATGCCGGTGTGGTAACCTTGTTTTTTCAGAAAGGAAGCAATGGTCGTGCGGCTTTCTGGGATCAAGGGTTCGTGCAGCCCAAAGAGAACGGATTTCTTGAGTCGGGAACGCCAGTTGTAGCGGCCCGTGAGTATACTATAGCGTGTGGGTGTGCAGACGGAGGAAGTGGTGTGAGCATCGGTAAACCGGATGCCCTCTTTGGCAATGCGGTCAATATGGGGAGTCGGTGCCAAGCCGCCCGAGAGGGAGGTGTCGCCGTAACCCTGATCATCGGCAAGGATGAAAATGAGGTTGGGCTTTGAGCTCTTTGCCGAGAGGTTGGCTACACAGAGGAGAAGTGTCAGTAGTGTGATACGCATAATTTGTGATGAAAAGGAAAGCTCATGAGGCCTTATGGTGTTCTTCCATTTCGCTACGCTCTTTGGCGAGAGCGGCAACGGCTTCATCATGGGAGAGCTTGTCCGGCTTGGTGAGAAGGGAGGCAATGCTTCCAGCAATGGCAGAAACGATGAATACCGGGATTACTGAATTTCCCCAGAAGTCGGCACAGGGCTGATTGTATTGAATGAATAGGGCCGTGGCACTGGCGGAAATGAGCGTCGTCATGGCACCGACAGCATTGTAGCGATCCCACAACTTTCCGAGTATTCCCGCAACACTCATCCCAACGATGAACAGGTTGATCATGATCTGAATGTACCCAAGGATGCTATTGGCCGCCAATGACATGGAGAGGGCAATGATTGTTGTGAAGATCAAGGCTATTCTGGATAAGGGGACGACTTGTTCCGGGTGTGGCGGGTGCTTGAAAAACAGCTCGTAAATGTCCCGGATCAGAATGGTGACCGCGGCAATGGCATCCGAGCTGGCACTGGACAGCGTTGCAGATAATCCGGCCAGAATGACCAGAACTCCAAGGGCCACTGGCAGGGTATCAGTCGCCAACTTGGGGAAAGCCAGGTCCACTGTGGCTAAATCTGGAAACGTTTTCCATGCGGCCATGCCAATAATCGATGGGATGGCTGCGAAGGCGAGGTAGAGAATGCCGCTGGTGACATAAGCTTTACGGATGGAATTTACCGAAATCCCTGAGTAGATCCGCTGCCGGAATGTGGGGTTTCCCAGTACGCCTACACCAATTACCAGGATTAAGGAGAGGTCATGGATCGGGTTTCGGGTGCTGGCCGCGGAGATTTCGGCGTTGGTCGCCTTGAGGCCATCCCAGCCTCCCAGAATTTCCAGAGCAAAGTAACCGGTCGCAATAAACCCAACAAAAAGGACCAGAGCTTGCAAGGTATCGGTCCAGACAACAGCTTTGTAGCCTCCGATGGCGGAATACACTCCAAACCCTAGGGCAATCAGGCACTTGGCGTAGATTGGGTCCAAATCGGTGACATGCGTTAAGTAGGCAGCTCCACCAATGATGTGTGCCCCCAGCCAACCGATGTTTGCCAGTAAGGTAAGAAATCCAATGGTGTTGAACACGGTTCGGTTGGCTCCAACATAGGAGGAGATTTCCTCCGCCATGGTCATGAATTTGTGCTTTCTTGCTGTGGCAAACAACCATGCTGTGGCAAAGATCCCGAAGGCACCTCCAATGCCAAATAGAGAACCGGCCCAACCGTTTTCATAACCCTTGCCGACTGCGCCAATGGAGGAGCCCGTGCCGACCATGGTGGCCAGGGTCGTCCCCAAGGTGAGAAACAAGGGGAGGGAACGTCCACCAAGAAGAAACTCCTCCCCGGTTTGTTTCTTTCGGGTCATCCACCACCCGAAGATGATGGTGGCGACAATGTAAAGAATGAAGGCGGTAAGGAAGAGTTGGGGTTCCATAGTGGGTTATGAGGTCATCGGGGTGGTTGGGGTGGTTGGGGAGGTTGGGGAGACACGGACGGACAGGGACGAACACGGACGATCAGGGACACACGGACGGACACGGACGAGTTGCGTGGTGCCATGTCCGTGTTCGTCCTTGTGTCTGTGCCAGTCCGTGCTAGTCCGTGTCCGTCCATGTTCTTCTCCCCCCGCCTCTACTTCTTCTCGCCAGGAAAAGGGAACACCGGATTCGGCTCATGAGCTTCCTCCATCAAACGAGCCAACTCCGCCACAATTTTCGGATGATTCGCAGCGATATTCTTTTGTTCAGCCAGATCTTCCTCCAAGTTATAAAGCAGCACAGGAGCTTCTTTGTTTTTGAAAATGCCCTTTCGAATGCCTTTCCATTTGCCCTTGCGGATCGCTTGCGTTCCGCCTCTTGAGTGAAATTCCCAGTAGAGGTATTCGTGAGCGGTCTGGCAATTGCCCTTCAAGCTTGGAGCAAAGGAGATACCGTCGTTCTTTGGAGCTTCCAAGCCTGCCAGATCACAGTAGGTCGCCAGGATGTCCCAGAAGGCAGAAATGTGATCATTCTCACTACCAGCCGCAATGGTTCCCGGCCACCAGGCAATGGTGGGCACCCGAATTCCCCCTTCGGTGAGATCACGTTTGAAACCTGTCAAAGGGCCGTTGCTGTCAAAGATCCTGGGTTTGTGACCACCTTCCACGTGAGGTCCATTGTCCGAAGTCAACAGAACAAAGGTGTTTTCATCGATATCCAGTTCCTTGAGCAGTTGGAGAATTCGACCAATGTCTTCATCCACCAGCGTCATCATTCCCGCAAAAGCGGCGACCGGGTTCTTGACCTTGGTGCCATGACTGTATTTCCCGATCAGGTTTTCGTATTCCGCAAACTGTTTCCGAAACGGTGCCACATACTTCTCCGGAGCCTGCATGGCGGCATGCGGTATCGTAAAAGGCACATAAGCAAAGAACGGCTTATCCTTCTTTGAGGCTCCCTTGATGAATTCCAAAGCCTTATTCGCAATTAACGAATGGGAGTACGTTTCTCCATCCAGTTCGACCTTCTTTTTGTTATCCCACAGATGGGTCGGGTAAAAGGTGTGTGCCTGACGCTGGCAGTTGATACCGTAGAAGGTCTGAAAATGGTCCGCCGGATCACTACTCGAACCTGGCGCTCCCAATCCCCATTTCCCAAACATCCCCGTTTGGTAGCCACCTTTGGACAAAATTCTAGGAAGAGTCTGGAGGTTCTTCGGCATCGGGGCCTGTCCTTCCGGTTGCACTTCACGATTTCCCCTCACCAGGCAATGCCCGGTATGCAGACCTGTCATCAGGCTGCATCGGGCCGGAGCACAAACCGTACTGCCTGAATAATACTGAGTCATCTTCTGCCCCTCCGCCGCCATCTTGTCGATGTTTGGAGTCTCAAACAGCTTTTGCCCATAACAACCGAAGTCTCCATAACCCGCATCATCCAACATGATGTAGATAAAATTAGGCGACTTGGGAGCCGCCGAAATCAACTGCACCAATGCAGCCAACAGAACAGGAAACAATATTCTCATGAGCATTTCAAATTTCGGCCAGCGTTGTGCGGGAATGCTATAAAATTGTCAAGTGACCGGATCGATTTAGCCAAATACAAACTGAAGTCCTGCATAATTGAATTTGCAGAAACTAAAATCATAAGTATGTTCGATGCATGTCACCAATACTTGAAAAGGTCACCCAGGATGCATTCTCCTTGTCCTCTGACGAAAGGGCAACTCTTGCCTACGCTCTACTCAACAGCTTGGACGAGCATGAAGATCAGGACAGTGACCAACTTTGGGATGAGGAAATCAAGAGAAGAGTGGATCTAATTGATTCTGGTCAGGCACAGGGCAGAGATGCAGAAGATGTGTTCCGAGATATTGACCGTAAATTTAAATCGTGAAAATCCGATTTCTTGAGGATGCGGAAGACGAGTTGGTCGCATCCATTGAATTTTATGAAGGGAGAGTCTCTGGATTGGGGATCGACTTCTATGAGGAGGTGAGAAAGGCAACAGATCTCATAAAAGCTTCTCCTGATACATGGCCCATCAAGCGATATAAATGCAGATGCTTCTTTCTCGATAGATTTCCCTTTGCCATTTACTATTATCCGAAGAATGAAATTACCTGGATTGTTGCTATCGCCCATTCTTCCCGGAGACCTTTTTATTGGAAAGCCAGGGTGGCAAGAATCAAAGAATAAAGCAGATTATTTCGGTAGCTCCTGGGAACGGAACATCAGTGATCGTCTACGGCAAAGATGGCGTTGGCTTCAGCCTGTTGGACCTTTCCGCAATTACCGATGTTCGGGTTGAGTCAATGAGTGCATGACTGCAGCCTACGCAATCCACTGAGGGATCACCTTGCCGGCGACGTCGGTCAGGCGGAAGTCTCGGCCTTGGAAGCGGTAGGTGAGTTTTTCGTGGTGGATGCCGAATAGGTGGAGGAGGGTGGCGTGAAGATCGTTGGCGTGGACGGGGTTTTCTTCGATGGACCAGCCGATTTCGTCGGTTTTGCCGTAGACTTGGCCGCCTTTGATGCCTCCTCCAGCCATGAGCATGGAGTAGCAGAAGGGGTGGTGGTCGCGGCCGGAGACGTTCTTGGTGTTGCCGCCTCGGTTTTCTCCGAGGGGAGTGCGGCCAAATTCGGAGCCCCAGACGACCATGGTTTGGTCGAGGAGACCGCGTTGTTTGAGGTCTTTGATGAGGGCGGCAATGGGTTGGTCTACGGCACCTGCGTTGTAGGCGAGTTCATTGTCGAGGCGGGAATGATGATCCCAGGAGGCGTGGACAATGTTGATGAAGCGTACGCCCCGTTCGACCATGCGGCGGGCCAGGAGGCAGTTGCGGGCAAAGTCTTTGTAGGTCTCGCCACTTTTGCCGCGTCCGCCGATTCCTGAAGGTTCGGGACGGTTGAGGCCGTAGGCTTCGAGAGTGGATTTGGATTCGCCGGAGAGGTCGGAAAGTTCCGGGGCTGCGGTTTGCATGCGGCCTGCCAGTTCGTAGGAGGCGATGCGGGAGGCGATTTCCGGGTCGTGAATCTTTTCGAAGCGGGATTTGTTGAGGGCGTTGAGGGTCGCCAAGCCCTGGCGTTGTAGTTTCTGGGGTAAGCCTTTGGGGTTGTCGAGATTGAGGACAGGTTCTCCGGTGGAGCGGAAGAGGACTCCTGCGTAATTGGAGGGCAGGAAGCCGCTTTGCCAGAGTGTGGCTCCACCACTGGAACCGCGTCCTGCTGTCAGGACTACGTAGCCTGGCAGGTTTTTGGATTCGCTGCCGAGTCCGTAATTGATCCAGGAGCCCATGGAGGGCATTCCGAAGCGGGATACGCCGCATTGCATGAGGAGTTGACCGGGATGGTGGTTGAATTCGTCGGAATGCATGGATCGCACCATGAGCAGATCATCCGCGACAGACCCCAAGTGGGGGACCAGATCGCTGAATTCCATGCCGCATTGGCCGTATTTCTTAAACGTACGTTTAGTGCCCATCAAAGTTGCGGTATCCGGCTTGATGAAGGCGAAGCGGGCTTTGTCCAGGATACTCTTGGGGAGCTTTTCTCCGGCCATTTCGTTGAGTTTGGGCTTGGGGTCAAAGAGGTCGAGATGGGATGGAGCCCCAGCCATGAAGATGAAGATGCAGGCTTTGGCTTTCTGGTTTTTGATTTTGTTTTCAGGGTAGGCTCCTGCAGCCAGCAGGCCGTCCTCCTGAAGCATGGAGGTCAGGGCAAGGCCTCCGAGTCCGGAAGCGGAGGTGGCGAGGAAGTCGCGGCGGGTGAAATCTGTGAGATTCATTTTTAGTAGAGAGTAGAGAGT
>CAYSOI010000014.1:0-17369 GCA_964432425.1 uncultured Opitutales bacterium
AACGCTTTTTCCCGTGAAGGGATGTGCCGTACTATCCTGTCTTCAAATCCAGCGTCAGCAATTCGGACTTGTTCGCCCCAATACTGTAGCCATTTACAAAAAGCTTATTCTTCCCTGCTGCCACATTGTTGACCCAACCGAAGCCAGATGCATTGGACTGTCGGTATTTCCGATCTCCCGTTTTCAGATCAAAAGCAATGTGCTGAGAACTGCCTTCTATCAAATGAGAGGCCATGATCACAACTCCATCAACCACTTCCACCGTGCCAGGCCCCTGATGAGCTTCAGGCCAATGCAAATACCCTTTGCTGGTTCCCAAAAGCATCTTGAACTGCGACTTGATCCCCTGTCCTGACGCCAACCGCCATTCATATTCACCCACTGGCACTGGCTCTCCCCGATCATTCAACCCATCCCAAACCATCGGATGCTTTCCAGTTTCCCTCTGGCTTTCCACCAGCAACCTTCTGACTTGCTGTTCGGCTTCATTGTAGATCGCCAGGGACACTTTGGAAGGCTCCTCCAAATTATAAGAAATAAGACGCTATGCCTGCAAATTTATTCCCTGATGCAGTAACAAAACAAATGTAACGAAAGTAGAATGGAGTTTCATAACTGAGTGTAACAAATACCTTCTTTGCTTCACGTGCGGACAGAATCATCACTCCAACTGCACCCTTGCAACACTGACCCTCTGGTAAGGATGTCCAATGCGATCCCCATTTTCAAAAACAACAAAGACTGTACCATCCGGCAGCACTGCCACATCCGAATAAGCGGCCGCTTTTTCATGGATCAGGATCTCTTCGCCCCAGGTCTTCCCTTCATCACGGCTGATCCGTAGCACCAGTCTCTGCCGGCGTTGACTGAAATTCCCTTCCCGAGCCTTGCCGACAGGACTTGGATGACTGAAAAACCAAACCGGACACTCCCCATCCCGTCTCCAAACCCCTAAACCTGCATGGCACTCGACGTCCGGCAATTGCTTCTCCTCCGCTAACTCCCCTTTCCCGACAGCAGTCCATCGGTTTCCCAGGACGGAACGGAAATTATGGTAGATTTCCCCGTTTTGCTTTTCTGCAATGACAAACTCCCGGACAATCTTGAGATTCGCCGTATCAAAATCAGAGAGACGTTGCCAGTTATTGCCGTCAGGGTTGCAGGTAAAAGTGCAGCATTGACGGGCAGGTTTGCCGTCCCGCATGACATTGTAACCACCCTGAATGACGAGTTGTCCATTTTGCAGCTGAATGCCATGAACACCATTGCCGGTCGCCGCACTAGTTACATTCTCCGGATATGGGAGTGAGAGAATTTGGGGATCGGTCCAGCTTTTGCCTGAATCACAACTGGTCTGGACAAAGTCAATGAACCCCTTCTTCGCCATCCGCCCGTAGTTCCAGGAGCGGACAATGTTCTTCCCGTCTTTGGTTCCTGGCCAATACCGGCAGAATTTGAAGATTTTTCCGGTTTCCCGATCCTGTACCATCGGACCATTGTGAATATCGATACCCGCCTTTGCTGTAATCACCTGCTCCGGTTTCCAAGTATTGCCACCATCTGTGCTGCGGCGAATGACATTGGTGGTATCATGACCAAAATCCCCCTGACCTTTCCGGTCTCCGCAGGTCACCACCAGCGTGCCATTCTGTAAGGCCAGAATCCCGGGAATCCGATATTCTCCCTGCGAGACAGGCTTCTCAAACAGGGTCTGAATTTCCACTTTTGCTGCCTCACTCACGATACCGGAGCAAAACAGGCTCACCAAGGTTACTCCGATCAAAGTCTTTCTTTTCATCTGCATTTTTCTATTCATGATGCCCTCTCAATTACACACCTATACCCAAATCTGCCAATTCTAAGTTTATGAAGATATTGTCCTCCCTGTTACTCCTTTGTGTACTCATTCCCATCCAGGCAAAACAGCCCAATATTCTCTTCATCGCGGTGGATGATCTTCGACCGGAACTTGGCAGCTATGGCAGTCGGGCAGTGACGCCGAACATCGACAAGTTTGCCAAATCCGCCCTGCAGTTTGACAGGGCGTATTGCAATCAGGCGGTTTGTGGAGCCAGTCGAGTTTCCCTGATGACAGGACTCTATCCGGAGTTTACCAAGGAACGCACTTACCATGTGACCGATTGGAGAAAACGCTGGGCAGGAGTGACGACCCTCAATCAGCATTTCAAGGCAAATGGCTACACCACCATTGGTCTGGGTAAAGTCTATCATGGTAGCGGTGGGGCTGGAGTGGATCCGGATAATTGGACGACTTGGGACAAGCCTTCACAGGGTAAGGAGTATGCTAATCCGGAAAGCTTTGAGGCTCAGAAACAGGCTCAAGCTACCCGTCCTCCCCGCAAACGTGGCAAACATCGCGGCCCCTCGACAGAAGCCTCCAAGGCTGGAGATGATTTTCATCATGACGGGCAACGTGCCAAGTTGGGTTCAGAATACATCCAGAAACTCTCAAAATTTGACAAACCCTTCTTTCTGGCCGTGGGTTTCACCAAACCTCACCTTCCTTTCATCGCCCCCGAAAAGTACTGGAAGCTGTACCAACGTAAGGATTTCTCCATGCCGCAAAACCTTGGCGTCCCTCCCGGATATCCGGACTATGCCCGAAACCGTTTTGCCGGAGAGATTCATGCCTACTCGGATGTGCCCTTAAAAGATCCGCCCAGCCAGTTTTCCTCCGAATTGAATCACCGGCTGATACACGGGTATCATGCCAGTGTCAGCTACACGGATCGAAATATCGGGGAATTGCTGAAGGCATTGGAGAAATCCGGAAAGGCGGACAACACGATTGTCGTGCTCTGGGCAGACCATGGCTGGAAACTCGGCGACCATGGAAGCTGGTGCAAACATACCAACTTTGAGTGCGATACCAGAGTTCCTTTGATCATTCGGCATCCTGGTATCTGCAATGCTCAAGGCAAAACTTCTGCTCTCACGGAACTCATCGACCTCTACCCCACCCTTTGTGATCTCTGTGGGCTGGAAACACCCAAGCATGTACAAGGCACTAGCTTTCGCACCGTGTTGGAAGATCCCAAAACTTCCCATCGAGACTCTGCCTACTCTTCCTATCCGCATTCGGGCCACCAACAACGCCTCATCGGCCATTCCATCCGCACTTCACAACACCGCTATACCGAATGGTGGTCGGAGAAGACGGACAAAGTCATGGACCGAGTCCTAACCGACATTGAGGCCGACCCCGAAGAGCTGACCTCTGTGCAAGGCAATCCTGAGCTAGAGGCCAAACTTTCGAAAGAGCTGCGTAAACGTGTGCAGGCATCCCGCAAGTCTGGCGTACCGCTGGAAAGCCTCCGCAAAGGGTTGTGAACCTGTGATCTTTTCACGAAACTTGACTGTCCAGAGCAACGACACTACTGTGACTACATGATCGCAAGTATCCGTGAATCCAAAGCCCGTCTAAGTGAATTTGTTGCATTGGCGAATTCCGGCGAGGAAGTGGTCATTACTGTTCGGGGAAAACCCTCTGCGAAGTTAGTGCCAATCCAAGGCTCCAATGATAAGCGGGATAAAATTGCATGGGGTAAGGAAATCAGTGCCAGGCTTGCCCAGCAGCAACCTCCCGCACCGGGTACTTCCTCTCAGGAAATTATAGATCAACTCAGAGAAGAACGGTTTTGATGACAGATTACTGGGACACCAGTACATTACTCAAACTCTATTGTCATGAGGAGGATTCCTTGGCTTATGCTTCGAGAATTCGCCTCGATAGCCCAATCATTACCTCTTCCTTAACAAAGACAGAGCTATACTTTGCCTTGGGCCAAAAAGTTCTTCGAAATGAGACGTTTGGTCAAGGCGTGGACGAATTGTTCCAACCCTTCCTCCATGATGTTGAAAAGGGACGGATCAAATTGATTTCAATTGGGGATGACATTCATCGCCAATCCCATCAGGTCGCCCGGATTTGTTTCGAGCAGGACCCTCCGGTCTTCCTCCGGAGCCTGGATGGCATCGACCTTGCAACGGCATTGCGTGCCAACTGCAAAACGGTCCGCACGACAGATCTGCGCATGCAGGCAGCGATGCCGTTACTCGGATTGGATGTGCCGGATTGATCTCTCGATCAGCGGTTCCATGGCATTTTGGCCAGGAACATTTTCATTCCGCAGGTGTCGGTAAGCCCGGAAAACATCAAAACGGCTCCGACCAAGCCCGCCAACCAAGCAAAGTTGGGGTTAACGTGTTGGCTGAGGACGACGCCGAGGATGACGAGAAAACCTGCCAACAGACGCACTTGCCTGTCGAGCGACATCGACAACCTGGGCAATTCCACAGAGTGGGGCATGTCGTACATGGAGTCGTTCGGGGCATGAGTCCGATGAGGAATTTTGTTCGGGGTCATGGTTTTCATCGTTGCTCCTTCTTTTTGGGTTTTTGTATAGCTGGTTATTCCAGCCAATAACAATATAGCCTCAAAGAAACAGGAGCAAAACCCCGCACGGAAATTATTCCCGTACTTTTACCTTGCTCAGGTCTGCCTTCGTCAATTGATCCAATGTCGTGGTTCGCAGGTATTCCTGGATCTCTTCCCGAAGGGGTTTGAACCGATCATGCAGAGAACAGGGCTTGTCATCCGAGCATCGGGTCCAGCCTATGGCGCAGGCTTTGAGGTCGGTATGAATGTCGTCAAAAACCTGTACAACCTGCAGCAAACTGATTTTGGAAGTGGGGCGTTTCAGGGCAAATCCACCTCCCGGACCCATGTTGGATTCCAGAATCTTGGCTCCCACCAAATCCTTTAAAATTTTCGACAGGTAATGCCTGGGCATTTCTTCAAACTCAGCAATGTCCTTGGCCAGACAGGGGCCTTTATCTTTACGCTCCGCAATGTAAATCAACGCACGAATCGCATAGAGACTGGGCTTGGTATACAGAAGCATCGAGCTGAAGGATTGGGGGAAATTCTATCGAGAAAAAGAGAAATTAATAGACAATTCTCTCCCTCCACCATTGCAAGCATGGAATGCAGTAAAATCAACCTTCTCCTGGGACTGCCGCTAATAACTCCTTGGTGTAGTCTTGGTGCGGATTCCGATACACATCTTCGGCGGTATTTTGCTCCACGATTTTACCGGCTTTCATTACGGCGACATAATCGGACACGAACTTCACAACACTCAGGTCGTGGGAGATAAAGAGATAGGTCAGGTTGTGGGAGTCCTGAAGATTGCGCAGCAGGTTGAGGACTTGAGCCTGAATGGAAACATCCATCGCACTTACGCACTCGTCACAAACGATAAATTCCGGCTCCACAGCCAATGCACGGGCCACACAAAGCCTCTGGCGTTGCCCTCCTGAAAACTCATGCGGGTAGCGGCGAAGGTGTTCGGCACTGAGTCCGACCTCTTCGAGAAGGGAGACCACACGATCCCGGGTTTCGGCCCTTCCTGTGCAGATCTGGTGAAAGCGGATGGGTTCGGAGAGGGCTTGCTCGATCGTCATCCGCGGATTCAGGGATGCGTAGGGGTCCTGAAAGATGATTTGCAGTTTCTTTCTGTAGGGCAGCAACTGGTCACGATGAAGCTGGCACAAGTCATGGTTGTCATAGAAGACCTGTCCCGAAGTGGCTTTGACCAATTGCAGAATGGCCCGGCCCGTGGTGGTTTTTCCACAGCCGGATTCGCCCACCAGACCCAGGGTTTTCCCTTTGGGAATTTTCAGGCTCACATCATCGACGGCTTTGATGAGCTGATGATCCTTCGACTGGGTGAAATGCACTTTGAGGTTTTTGACTTCGATGAGGGGTTCCGGCGGAGCCTCTTCCTGGGTGTCTTCGGCGGGTTTGGGTTCCTGTACCTCAATGGTGGTTTTACCTTCCAGAAAGTCTTCTACCGTGGGAAGCATCCGGCTGGTGGTTTGAAAGGTGGGTCGGCAAGCTAAAAGCCCTTTTACGTAGGGGTGTTTGGGAGTATCAAAAATCTCACGGACGGTTCCTTCCTCCACAACTTTGCCCCGGTACATGACAACGACCCGGTCTGCCACTTCTGCCACCACGCCCAGGTCGTGAGTGATAAAAATGACGGAAACATCGAGCTCCGTTCTCAATTCCTTGAGCAGTCGCAGAATACGGGCCTGTACGGTGACGTCGAGAGCGGTGGTGGGTTCATCGGCCAGCAGAATGTCGGGATGCGTAACCAGGGCCATGGCAATCATCACTCTCTGCCGCATTCCTCCCGAGAACTCATGAGGAAAGGAATGGGCTCGTTCCTCTGCATCAGCGATCCCTACTTTCTTGAGCATTTCAATGGCCCGTTCCCGAGCCTGTTCTTTGGTGGCTCCCGGTTCATGAGCCAGCATGGGTTCCATGACCTGGTCCAGAATCCGGAGGTACGGATTGAGGCAGCTCATGGGGTCTTGAAAAATCATGGAAATGCGTTTGCCCCGGATCTTGCGTTGGATGGCCGGGTCCACGTGGAGCAAGTCTTCTCCATCAAATGGTACACAGCCGCCTTCAATTTTGGCCGGTGGTTGTGGCAACAGGCCCAGAAGGCTGTAGCAAGTAACGGACTTCCCTGAACCGGACTCACCGACAATTCCCAGGATCTCCCCTTTTTCCAGGGAGAAGGAAACATCATCGACCGCCTTCGTCGTGCCGGTACGAGTGTGAAAGTAGGTTTTGAGGTTCTGGATATCGAGAATGGGCATGTTCAGATAAGGGGATCAGTCTTTGGAAGCTTTGACATCCAGTGCGTCCCGGAGACCGTCTCCGAGGAAGTTGAGGGCGAAAAGAGTGAGGGAGAAGAAGAAACCTGGGAGCAGGAGCAGCTCGGGGTGAGTTTCCATGTAGTTGGCTCCTTCCTTGATCAGAATTCCCCAGGAGCTGTTGGGCGGCTTCACTCCGAGACCAAGATAGGAAAGGGTGGCCTCGTACATGATGAAGCTGGGCACGGTCAGCGTGGCGTAGACTACTGTGGGTCCCAGCGTGTTGGGAATGATGTGGCGAAAGAGAATCCGGGAGTTGGAATATCCCAATGCATGAGCGGCTTCAATGAACTCCCGTTCCTTGATGCTCAACACCTGTGCCCGGACGATCCGGGCCAGTGTCAGCCAACCAAAGATGCCCAAGGCAAAGAAGAGTGGGATGATATTGGTCAACCGATCGGAGAAGTCCTTTTTCCATTTTAAGGTTTCCACAAACCAGGCCGAGGTGTCGGAGGACCAATCCTTTAACACTGCCTGCAAAACAATGACCAACACCAGAAACGGGATCGAAAGCAGAATGTCCACCACCCGCATCATAAAGGCGTCTGTGCGGCCTCCGGCAAATCCGGAGATGGAGCCATAAGTCACACCAATGCAAACCGACACAAACGTGGCCACCAGGCCAACCAGCATCGAGATTTGCCCGCCGTAGAGGATGCGTGAAAAGAGGTCGCGGCCCAAGGCATCCGTCCCAAACCAATGTTCTGCAGACGGAGCGGCAAATTTATTGGTGAGGTTGATGATGTTGGGATCTTTGCATTTCCATGCCATTGCAAAGCAGAGCACGATCATCACGATGAAGACGCCCAGGCTCACCATGGCGACCTTGTTCTTCTTCATCCGCAGCCAGGCATCCTTCGAGAGTGAAGAAGGAGCACTATGCATGTTTTCAGCTTTCTGGGGTTCGGAGGTTTGTTCCGCAGTTGCCATTTATGCACCCTCCTTTCCCATTCTCACACGTGGATCGAGAACTCCCGTCAAAATGTCGGAGAAAAGATTCATCACAATGATCAGAAAACCGAAGAACATGGAGACTCCGAGCAGCAGAAACTCATCTCTGGAGACTGCCGCATTGACAAAATGTTGCCCCATGCCCGGAACCAGAAAGATCGACTCCACAATGAAGGAACCACTGATCAGAGCGGCAAACGCAGGCCCCAGGTAAGCGACCGAAGGTAACAGGCCGCCCCGCAAACTGTGTTTGAGGATGACGGTTGTCGGGGACAAGCCTTTGGCATGGGCTGTGCGAATGAAATCCTGCGAAAGAATCTCCAAAATTCCACCACGGGTAAGCCTGGCCAGATAAGCTGCCGACACCAGCCCAAGAGTAAACGCCGGTAACAAAAAGTCCTGCGGGCTCCCCCACCCCGCCACTTTCAACCATGGCACATTGGCGGCGACCAGAATCTGCAACAACGGCCCAATCGTAAAGGCCGGCACACATATCCCAATCATGGCAAACCCCATTAACCCCCAATCCACCCAGGTATTCTTTCGAATGGCGGCCAGAATGCCCAGAGGAATCCCAATTCCTACCGCAAACCCCAAGGCTCCAAGCCCTAGCACCAGCGAAACCGGAAAGGAGTTGGCAATGATGTCGCGAACTGGTTTTCCTTTGCTGCTGGAAACGCCGAAGTCCCCTTGCGTCAGGACTCTGTACGGGTAACGAAAGTACTGCTCCGGCAATGACTTATCCAAGCCATACAACTTGCGAAGGTTCTGCTTGGTAAATTCCGAAACATTTTTTTCGCTGGTGAAAGGTTCCCCCGGCATTGCTTTGGCCAGGAAGAACGTGATCGTGTAGAGGGCAAAGAGAACTAACAGGCCCTGGAGAAAACGATTGAAAATAAAGCGAATCATCGGTGGTCGTGACTGATCAATCCCGTTGCAGTTTTACATATTTCCAGGGATGGTGATCCAACAGCAGCGGATGCCAGTTTTTCACATCCTTGTGGAGGAGATAATTTCTGGAATAATAGTAGAGAGGGAGAATAGGGCGTTCGGAAAGAAACAGCTTTTCTGCTTTGGAGAGCAGGGTGTAGCGGTCCTTTGCATTGGTCGCGGCGGAGGCTTCCTTCAGAATGTTTTCAAATTCTTCACTGGACCAGCCGGTACGATTGTTGCCTGCACCCTTCATCCACATGTCGAGAAAGGTCAGCGGGTCCATGTAGTCCCCGATCCATCCGCCTGCTGCCAGGTCGTAGTTCAAATCAAACATGTTGGTGATGTAGGAAGTCCATTCCATCTGCACGATTTCAATGTTGGCTCCAAGGTGTTCCTTCCAGATGGCCTGCATGGCTTCGCCCACGGCTTTGGACGTCTCTTTGTCGACCGTCAGGTACTCGATATCCGGAAGCCCTTTCCCGCCGGGGTATCCGGCTTCTGCCAGAAGCTTTTTGGCACCTTCCGGGTCGAATTTCACCATGTTTGCATCGGGATAACCCGAGAACGCCGGGACCAGCCCTGTCGCCGGCTTTTGCCCGCCCTGGAGCACATTGTCGATGATCGCCTTCTGGTCCAGAGCCATGGAAAAGGCCAGCCGCACTCTGGGATCATCAAAAGGTTTCCTGGTCGTATTGGTACGAATGAAATAAGTGCCCAAGTAGAGTTCATTGCGGAGATTTTTGGCATAATGCAACTTGGCATATTCGATCAACTCCGGTGCAAGGGTATAGGTGACGTGCAGCTGATTGTTGAAAAACATCCGGCACTCCGTGAAAAGGTTCGCAATCGGAAGAAACCGAACTCCATTGAGCTGCACATTTTCTGCATCCCAGTACTTCGGGTTTCGTTCCACTTCGATGTGGTCATTGAAGACCCAGGATTTCAAAACGAACGGCCCGTTGCAGACCAGGTTTTCCGCTTTGGTCCAATCCGTAAACCTTTCGCTCATGCGGCCATGTTTCAACACCGCATGTTTGGGCACGGGAAACCACGTGTAGTGCTTGGTGACTTCCGGAAGAAAAGGCAGAGGTGCATTCAACTCCACCTTCAATGTATGTGGATCCGGAGCCGTAGCACCAAAATCGATCAGATCCCATATCTTCTTACCCGATTTGGCAAACTCCAGACTCTTTTCAAGGATCAGATTCCGAACCTCTTCAGTAACACTTTCCGGCCACTCGAACAGCTTCGGCTCCTTTATCAACTCCTCCAGCTCCTTCGCGGTAAGGAGATCCAAACCCTTGCGATTAAACAAATCCTCCTCTGCCTCATCATTTGGACCAAAATCCACGTCCTTCAAAGACTCCCACTCCACTGGAAAGTCCTCCTCCTCACGGCAAAGCAAATAGGCCCGCTGAGACTTGTGGTACGCCTCCGCATCCCGAATGTAGAAAAGCATAAACGCATAATCCGAAGCCAGCTCCGGAGTCAGAATCCGGCGAAAGGAAAACAGAAAATCCTCCGCCGTGAGCGGATGACCATCCGACCATTTTGCCTCTTTTCGAAGCTTAAAGATCCATGTGGTCGGATTTTCCTTATCCTCAGGATACCACTCTTCCGCCACTCCCGGCAAGGCCACCCCATCCTTCGAAGGATGTTCCAACACCAGCCCCTCAAAAAGCGAAGAAATGATATTATTTTCCAGTACCCCGGAAACAATGTGCGGGTCCAAGTCCTTCGGCTCCGCAGAATTTCCCATCAGGAAGATCCCTTCCCGAGTGGCCTTGTCCACCGTGGTCTCCCCCTCACATCCGGTTTGCAGAAGCAAGATGGAAGCCAGTAACAGACTTTGGGTAATAACGAAAAGATTACGAAAAGTTTTCAAAAGATTCCTAACTGATTGCAGCCTCTATGAGGAAAAGTTGTTTCACAGTCAAATGTTGAGAACACTATCCTGCTTTTTCCATGTGAAACTCCATCCTTCCACGTTCCATGTTGGCGATTCGGGCATATATTGGCCCCAAAGTCGAGTCGTTGGCATACTTGTGGGCATATTTTTCAACAGTTTCCAGTAAGGATTTCCACTCAGGATCGGGAATGGAATCCGAAGAAGATCGCATCCCCTGATTTGAAGTCAGGGCTTGAACGACTGAATCATGTACATTCGTACCTAACGCCAGAGCTTTTTGAAGGAGAATTCGAGTGAGAGCAGGATGGCTCAAGGCAAGGTTTGTGTCTATTTTGAGAAACCTTTGGATCTGTTCTTCTGTTGTGAGGCGTTCAAGCAGATCGCTCAGGTACTTTTCCCTTTTATCTGCAGGTAAATCCCGTAACCCCAATTGGAGAAGTTCCTGCTCATTACGTTCCAAGGGGGGACCCTGGACGATTTGATTTCCTAGTTTATCGATGACTTCCCTAGCTTGTGGGTGTTCCAGTAAGTTTGAGAAGTTTATTGGTGGAAGCCCATGCATTAACGGTATAGGCACGTAACTATTCGGTTTTTTCTTTTTCGCCTGAGTTCTGTTCCAATAGAGGAGAAACACTTCCTGAGGGCATAATTGGGAAAGTTCACCCAGATAATACAGGCATTCATCCAGATCATCTAGGGAAGGCGTTTCTATCAGCTTGTTGAGGATCGATTGCAGGATATTGGTATCAAGACCTGCCTCCGAGTGCTTCGCCTTGTCCAGCGTTCGATAAACATAGCTATTTATTAACCAAGTCTCTTCGGGAATTGGTATTTTCACCAATATTTTCCAGTCTTCAGGAATAGTTGGGCCAGGGTTTTTTCCTACAAATTCTAAGATCGAATCTGTTATAGTTGGATTCTTTATAGATGCCAACTCTTCTACAAGAGCCCATCCATCATCGGGTAACGTGGCTTCTTGCTGCCAAAAAGATAGGCAGTGAATCGCTCCTGATATCAGACTATCAATATTTGAATCTATTGCAGATCTACAAAGATTGAGGCGTTCCTCGTAATTTCTCTGAGTAGGTTCGTATATCAGAGCATCCAAGTCTTTTCCTAATCTTCTTTCTTTGTGTTGGATTATCTCATTGGCCATTTCCAAGGCAAGATTGGGAGAGCAATCAGATAATCCAAAAAACAATTTTCGAAAATTGGGCTTGAAATCATATTGTTCAACATGGGTCGCGAACTGAAGTATCCAATCGATTACTTCTGAAGCAGATGAAAACCTTTTCTGTATTTCTTGAACTACAGAAGAGATAAACTCATCCCAGTTCTTCTGAAATTTTTCTACCCAATTTTGATCACGCTGTTCTTTAGGAGGCAATGATTCCTCATCGTATCCATTGCTTAAAGTTGCCCTGCATAATTTTAATTCCAATGAATCTGGGATTTCTTCAATTACCCGCACAAATTCCTCTTTGAGTTTATCTGTTTTTTCAAAACGGATTTTATGGCCCAGTAACTTGTGTATTTGAAAATGAATCAGTGGCTCTGCTGAGCTTGCTATTGTTTCTCTAAGGATACTTAAGGCTTTTGATCGGACAAAGTTCCATTGTTTCCATTCTGCTTTCGAAATGGATTCGGAATCTCTAAAACGGATGATTCTCGATGCTTCTGAGAGTACCTCAATGGCTACAAGTGTATGAGCAACAGATTCTGACTGGGTGAGTTTTTGGCACAAATCCAAAGCTCTTACACGTAATGGTGAGCTTTGCATAATTGAAACAGAATAATCCTGCCAAAATAAGCTCTTTCCCCCACCTAGCCAAGAATGTGTAAAATTATTTTTGAAAAAGGGTCTTAGTAACTTCCTGTAAATCCAAAGTGGATAACAATCCGAAGAATGTAGTAACTCACCCTTAAACTTTTCTTCCAACCAATCCATCGCAATTTCAGAAATTCGTAAGGACTTTCCGAATTCGTATTCAGCTATTTCACCGATTGCGTAGATGGGGTGATTGTCATTGTTGTTTGGTTGAGGTAATAACTCCTCCCCTTTTCCCAATTCCCATAGTAAATCGAGACAACGTTGAGTGTAGTCAGGATTTATCTTAGCAGTGGGCTTTATTAGTTCAGGAATACCAGCAATCAAGTATTTATGCGTCGTCTCGCCTCCGAACCAAGCTTGCCCATTTGGGCTCCCTTCTGGAGCTTCTGTTGTTTGGAGAGCAAGTTCTGCCAATTCGAGTGTTCTTGCTGGAAGAAAATGAGCAATATTTCCCCATTCCTTGAGTTGTTCCCGTCTTTGATAAAAGCTGCTCTTCTTGAATCGATCTGCAAACCACTCCCATAATGGCTGAGTGACTGAATCTGCGTCCTGGTGTTTATTGAATGCCCGCCATTCAGCTTCAGCCACATGCTGCATCACTTTGGGAAAGTACTCAGAGGAAAAGTGGTTTAGAAACCTGCGAACGAACAAGCGGTCATCACCATTAGTGCCATAGCAAGCTTCATAGGCTAAGTGATCGGAAAGAAGATCTGGAACTATTCGGATTCCAGCATCTGTTTTGAGGAGTACACCAGCAGTCTCCATCTGTTCGATAATGTCCTTCACATCACTCGGGTTGGACCCAATGAATGCTGACATCTGCTCCATTAGCTCTGTGCTTTCTGGCATGGGTGAAAGCAGGGACAACGCTCTCACAAAATCTTGAACCCTTCTATCCTCATAGTCCCTTTTCAATTTCTCGATATCTCTTAAAAACCCTCGCTCCAACACAAGGTCCTTAAACGTTTGTGTGTCTTTAAGCTCTGTTTCTGAAAGCTCACCTTTTTGAAATAATTCGTAAGCAAGAATCGCAAGAAGAGGGCAATCCTCTGCCAGTAATCTGAGATGGTTTTGAAACAATGGAGATAATTCAGAGCCCAGTATATCTTCAGCCAGCGTTCTTGCTTCTTTATGATTCAACGGTTGGATCGCCTCAGGCTCCACGATCTCACGGCTATCGATCTGTGCATCCAGTAATTCAGCCCGTACCTGAGCGGTGGGTCCAGGTCGTAACGAGAGCACCAGCTTCACATCAGGTCTCTCTCCTACAATTGGAAACAGAATCTGCCGTATCTCGTTGAGCCTGTGTGCATCATCCATGACAAGAACCAGAGGCTTTGAACTCAGGTCAATGGACTTTGCGTATTCAGAGGCTGAAGCCTGTGCATCTGAAAGAAACAAGAGGGTTGCTTCCGGATGTTGTGAGTTGAACCTTCGAAACCATTCCAGAAGCAAACGGCTTTTTCCAATGCCACCCCTTCCTTTCAGTAAAAATGCCCGGCTCTTTTTGTTCGATGCAAATTCATCCAATGCCTTCAACCACTCATCCCTGCCGGCCATTGTCGATTGGTGGTGAAAAATTCGGCCGTCTTTCAGTAGTTGACCATACTTTGCTTCCCCTCCCATCAGAGGAATTCTTCCTGGAAGATCAAAATATTGTTCCTGCCATCTTGGACCAAAGTGTCGATAGAGTATGATCGCTGCCTCCAGAGGTGGTAGGCAATGAAGGAAATTTTGTGAAATTTCTCTATCATTCCATATTTCCCAGTTTGGATGTTCCTGTACGATCTTACGGCATTCCTCTGAAAAATCTCTAGTGATCAGTAAGATCTTCTTATCCGCTGGATAGATGCATTTTTCGATGGCTTTCCGTGTTTCCCCAGGTCCCCACCTTGCCTTTGGATAATGCTTACACTGGAATGCCCAAATCTCACCTCCTGCCATTTCCGCCCTGATATCAATCCCATTTTGTTTCTCTCCTTTGCGTCCATAGAGTCTGGCTGCCAGGACTTTCTTTTCCAGTCCTGAAGTGGTTTTGAGTATAGGGCCTGCCGCCAGAAAATCGCAAAAAAAATTCTCGAATGTGGGCCAGGAGAATTCCGGTGCACAAAAGGGAAGAAGAGAACTTTTTGGAGTGACTGCGGGCATTATCCTTGAAAAAATATGGTAATGACCCGATTATTTCAAGGATGGAACGTGAATTTTTCCCAAGGAGCCAGTATTTTGAGCGAATTGAGCAGTCTCTGCACCGTTATCCGGTAACGGTGTTACTCGGTCCTAGGCAAGTGGGTAAATCTACTCTGGCCCGGTTGTTTCCAAGTCCTCCAGAAAACCATTTTGATCTCGAAAATCCCATTGATTTGAACCGACTGGAACCGGACTCCTTTGGGTTGTTGTCCAGTTTGGAAGGAATCGTTGTCATTGACGAAATTCAATTGATGCCGGAATTGTTTGCTCAACTAAGAGTCATCGTGGATCAACCGCTTCCAAGGAGCCGCTTTCTCCTCACAGGAAGTGCTTCTCCTGAATTGGTTTCCAGGACATCCGAATCCTTGGCAGGTCGTGTAAATATTATCGAGATCAGCGGCTTTGACCTCTCTGAAATTGGCCATAGTCAATGGGAGCAGCTATGGTTGCGTGGAGGATTTCCGGATGCCATTTTAGCTGTTGATGATTTGGCGGCACTGGACTGGTTGGACAATTATTTGAAGACTTGGGTCATGAGGGACATCCAATTGGTGGCTGGTGGCGAAATCACTTCTCAAAAATTGGCAAAATTCCTTCAGCTTCTTGCCCATTATCATGGTCAAACCTGGAATCAAAATAGTGTATCCAATACGCTGAGTATGGATGTGAAAACTGTTCAGAGATACCTGGATGTATTTGAGGGAGCCTTTTTGATTCGAATGCTCTACCCACACGAGAAGAACATTGGTAAGCGGCTTCACAAAACCCCCAGACTCTACTTCCGGGACACTGGTTTGCTTCATCGATTGCTCCGAATCCGAAGCTATAGCCATTTGCGAAGTCACGACCGAATGGGAGCCTCCTGGGAGGGGTTTGCCATGGAGCAGGTCATTCGAGGCGTAGATCGACATCAGGATTTTTACTTTTGGAGAACTCATGGCGGGGCGGAAATCGATTTGGTGCTACCCCATTTGGAGAAACCAGTTGGTTTTGAATTCAAAGCCTCCACCAGCCCAAAAGTGACCAAAGGGTCTCAACTGTCAGTTGAGGATTTGGAATTGGATAAACTCTATGTCGTACATCCTGGCAGTCATGAGTTTGATATTTCAGAGACCATTCGAGCGATTCCCATCACTTCCCTTTCAAGTGTGCTACATGGGCTGCAATAGGGGGCGACTTGTCGCCTTATGAAAAGTGGTCTCGTTTCACGACCTGGCAATTGCGTAAAAAGAAAAAGCACGCAGCCTCCCCGCTGCGTGCTTTTAAGAATCCCTTGGTAAAGATTGGTATCCCCAGTTCAACCAATCCATATCGATGGGAAAAAATTTAGAGAAATATTGGTGTGTTAGCTTTCAGGAAGCTTGTCCTGATCCGTAAATTGAAAATAAACGTGGGCGGTGGTTCGTCCGTTTTCGACGACGGTTTCCATCCGCAAGGGTTCGGAATCGTCGGCAATGGTGGTGGGTTGTTCCGGTGCAGTGGGTTGGTTGTGTTTTTTGGTGGTCGCGGTCCAGGCTCCGAACGCGACAGCGGCGGCAGCAGTGCCAGCCAGGATCTTGCGGGCTTTGGTCCATGGTCCCTGGATAACGTTGTTTTCTCTGGGAGCAGAGATGGTGGCGGCACTGTGGCCATGTTGCCAGTGCAGTTGCGTTTCCAGTGCTAGGGCTTGCAGGTAGACTTTTCGAGCTGATTTATCTGATTTCAGAAGGGTAATCAGCTCTGAATGTTGCTCTTGAGTGAGGTCACCATCAAGTAGCGAGGAGATCAGGCGGCGCAGGGTTTCGTCTTTATTTGGGGTCATGGGGAAAGGTGGGTGGTTATGAGGTATTAGCGAAAGTCGTGAATGCATTACGAATTTTTTAATATTTTTATAAAATGGCTGAATCCGCCGTTTGGGGCTCTCTCCGAATGTGATGCCTGGAGGGGCATAAACTGTCCATGGGTGTTCATTTTTTTATCACCTACATGTGGGTGATGTGGTGTGATTTCATGGTTTTCAGGAGTTGCGGTCGAATCTACATTGATTTTGAATGGATTGGCATGGGTCTGGCAAATCGGCTCAATCATGTCTGAAATCCAAAAATTCCGAAATTGTTGGTCAGTATTGGCCTCCAACACGATTGTTTCGCTGAATGACAATTTGGCGAAGTATGTCATTCTTGGGCTTTGTGGGGCTTTGATGAGTCAGTCCGGTTTTGAGCGGCTGAATTCTCAAATCGCGTTGTTGTTGGTGTTGCCGTATATCTTGTTTGCTCCGGTAGCGGGTTGGGTATCGGACCGTTTTTGCAGGCGCCGGGTTCTGGGGGTGACGGTGTTGGCGCAGTTTATTGGCTTGGGTTCGATGAGTGTTGGTCTGCTGACCCAAAGCTTGAGTCCTGTGCTTGCCGGGCTGTTTTTATTAAGTGTACAGTCGATTTTCTTTTCTCCTGCGAGGTATGGCATTTTGAAGGATCTGGTGGGGCGTCATAAGTTGGGTCTGGCGATAGCGTGGACGGAGTTGCTGGTGATGATGGCGGTGTTGATGGGTGGTTTTCTTGGTGGGTTGTTTTTTGCCATTGCGGAGAACCAGATTGGTGATCCCTGGCGTGGAGCGTTGTGGGTTGTGGCGGGGATTGCGGGTTTGGGGGCGTTGTCGTGGGTGATTCTTCAAGGGACTCCTAGGGTGTCGAGTGGTGATCATGAGCGTCCTTTGTTTCGCTGGGGGATATTGGTCGGGCATTTTTCGGACTTGCTGGATTCTTTGCGAAGCCGGGGGTTGCGTTTGGCGATGTTGGGTTTTGCTTGGTTTCTGGGGGTTGCGTGGTTGGTTTT
>CAYSOI010000014.1:17469-19779 GCA_964432425.1 uncultured Opitutales bacterium
TGCGTTTGGCGATGTTGGGTTTTGCTTGGTTTCTGGGGGTTGCGTGGTTGGTTTTGTTATGCCTTGCCGTGATTGCCAAGGGGGTCGCTGAACCGGAAAAGGTGGGGCAGTTGACGGGGCTTTTCAGTCTCTTTTTGGGGTTTGGAACCATTCTGGGGTGTGGATTTACGGGCTATATCAATCGGGGGCGTGTGGAGTTAGGGACGGTGGCTCTAGGGGCAATCGGGATTGTGATCTCTCTGATTTGTACAGGGCTTTCCATACGTTGGGGTTGGGTGGAATTCGGAAATTATGCCTGGGTATTCCGCTTCAGTCTGCTGGCATTGGGGTTTTCCGGTGCCATTTTTTCGGTACCGCTTCGTGGATACATGCTGGATGTGGCTGGGGAGGCACAACGGGGTCGTGTGATCGCGTCTTCTACTTTGCTGAGCAATCTGTTCGGCCTGCTGTTTATCGGGCTGCATTTTTGGATGTTGCGGCTGGGGATTTCTCCTGGAGAGCAGTTTTTGTTGATGGTAATACCGAGTGTTTTGGTAATGGGGTATGTTCTGGTTTTGTTACCTGAGGCTTTGTTCCGTACATTGGTGCTGATTTTGACGCGTTTGGTGTATCGTTTAAAAATTTCCGGAGCGGAGCAGGTACCGGAAACGGGCGGAGTGCTGCTGATTGCGAATCATGTCTCTTATGCAGATCCGGTAATGATTGGAGCGGCTTGCCCGAGGCGGGTGCGGTTTATTGGTTTTTCCGGTTTGACCAAATCGAAGTGGATGAAGTGGCTCTTCCGGTTCACCGGGGTGATCCCGGTTTCGAAGGAGAATGCACGAGAGGCGATATCCAAAGCTTCCGAGGCTCTCAAAGCTGGGGAGGTCGTTTGCATTTTTCCGGAAGGTGCCATTTCCCGAACGGGAGGCATGCAGGGGCTGAAGCGGGGTTTTGAGTTGATTGCCCGGAAAGCCAAAGCTGCAGTGGTTCCCGTAAATCTGGATGGGATGTGGGGTTCGATCTTTAGTTATGAGAGGAACTGTTTTTTTAAGAAAACCCCGTTGCGTCTCCCTTATCCAGTCAGTATTCATTTTGGAGATTCGATGACAACAGATAATGTAAATTCTGCGACAGCCCGGCAGTCTATGCTGGATTTGAATGAAGAGGCTTTTTCCAAAAGGTGTGAACTTGAGGAGCATTTGGGCTATGCCATTTTCAAGGCCTTACGGGATGCGGGTTCCCAGGAGGTTATCGTAGACCGAACTGCGGATCGCCAGACGATGCGTGCGGATGTGCTGCTGGCGATGAGCCTGGCGTTTGCGGAAGAGCTCAAGGGGATGACTTCCTCCCGGCGTGTCGGGATCGCCTTGCCTCCTGGGGTGGGGGCGGCTGTTGCCAATTTGGGCTGTGTCTTTGCGGACAAGGTGCCGGTGAATCTTAATTTTTCCCTCGGGGAAGCGGCCTTGGAATCCTGCATTCAACGTGCCGAAATGGATTCACTTCTTTCAGCCGACACGATGATGAAGCGGTTTCCAGCGTTGGAGAAAGTTCCCCGGTATCATGACATCAAGCAAAAGCTAACCGGGATTTCACGCCTTTCCGTAGGATTGAAGCTCATGATGGCGAAAGCGTTTCCACAGTCCGTCAGTGCCGGCATTTTGGGCGTACCTCGCCGGGGTGGGGAGCAGGAGGCGGCTCTGATTTTTACGAGTGGCAGCTCCGGGGAGCCAAAGGGTGTGATGCTTTCCCACCGCAATTTGCTGGGCAACTTGTTTCAGATGGCAGATTGTAATTTGCTGGATCGGGATGCAGTGGTTTTGGGGAATTTGCCTTTGTTTCACAGTTTTGGGTTTCTGGTGACTTTGTGGTATCCCATACTGCATGGTTTACGGTTGGTTACCGTGCCTTCGCCTCTGGAAGTAAAGAAGTCGATCACTGCGATTGAGGAGGAGAAAGTTTCGATCCTGCTGGGTACGCCGACTTTTCTCCGTCCGATTTTGTTAAAGGCGAAACCGGAGCAATTGTCTTCTGTGGAGGTTGCGTTAGCCGGTGCGGAGCGGACTCCTGCGGGAATTGCCAGGAAATGGGAAGAGAAGTTTGGTTCGATATGGCTGGAAGGCTATGGTTTGACGGAGACGTCTCCTGTAGTGAGTGTGAATTTGCCGGATCCGCCAAGTGTGGAGGGAGAGAGTTTCAAGGAATTGGGGCGTCGCCCTGGTTCTGTTGGCCGCCCTTTGCCTGGTATTGCCCTTCGTTTTGTCGATCCGGATACGGGGGAAGAGCTTCCTTTCGGAGAGACTGGAATTTTGAAGGTTCGTGGTCCCAATG
>CAYSOI010000014.1:19879-28054 GCA_964432425.1 uncultured Opitutales bacterium
GGGGAAGAGCTTCCTTTCGGAGAGACTGGAATTTTGAAGGTTCGTGGTCCCAATGTTTTTCGTGGCTATTTGAATGATCCAGACAGGTCTGGAGATGTGCTTGAAGATGGTTGGTTTACGACGGGAGACTTGGCTCGTTTGGATGAAGAGGGCTTTCTGCATATCGAAGGTCGGCGTTCCCGGTTTTCGAAGATTGGGGGCGAAATGGTGCCTCATGGTACCGTTGAAGAAGCGATTCAGGAAGCCCTGCAACTAGAGCCTTCCGAGGAGCCAGCCCTTGTGATTACGGGCCTGGAAGATGAAGTGAAGGGAGAGGTGCTGGTGCTTCTTACCGTCTTCGAATGTGATCCGGCAGAACTTCGGTCCAAGCTTTCCGAGGCGGGGCTGGCGAATCTCTGGATTCCCAAGGTGGTCAAGCAAGTGCCCAAGATTCCTGTTTTATCCACTGGAAAGTTCGATCTGAAGGCCATTCAGGATTTAGCCAAAGAGGCATAAAGGTCTCTTTTTCAGAACAATTCCATGGGCAGGGGGGTCTGCTCTTCAACAAACATTTACCGTACCCACTGATTATGGACTCAATTGCGATACTTCTTGGAATCCTGCTGATCGGTTCCCTTCTCCTTCCCTGGGTCAACTTGATTCGTTTCAACAGTCGTGAGAATTCAATTCGAGAATTGCGGGAGGAAGTCGCTGCTTTACGACGGGCTTTACGGGAGCGGGATAGGAACCCTCCGGTGTCAGCTCCTCCGCCTCCTCCAATGGTGGAACAACCAGAGCCTTCCAAAGAGGTGCTTCAGGAGCCTGCTCACCAGACCAAAGAACGTTCAGTCAGTGCTGAAACAAAGGTGCCGACTAAAGTGATCAAGCCTCCCCCACCGCCGCCGCCCAAACCGATTTTCCAGTTTGAGGCCAATATGGGGACCAAAGCTGCGGTCTGGGTTGGTGGGGTTGCCTTGTTGATGGCAGGTTTCTACCTGATTAAATATTCAATTGAAACGGGTTTGTTGACGCCGGCAGTACGGATCACTGCGGCCAGTGTGTTTGGTGCCCTACTTTGTGGGGCTGGAGTACGTATCAGTCGGGTAAGTAAACTGGATCACCGTATTGGGCAGTCCCTAACTGGAGCCGGGATTGCGGTGCTTTATTTTTCCGTCTATGCGGCTCACCACTTTTATCATTTTTTCGGGCAGGGGTTAGGCTTCTCCTTCATGATTGTGGTCACGGTACTGGCGGTCAGCTTTTCCATGCTGCATGGGATGCCGATTGCTATATTGGGGTTGGCCGGTGGGTATTTGACGCCGCTGTTAATCGGCGGGGAAAGTGCGGATACCGTGTCTTTGTTTTCCTACCTTTTTATTTTATTTACCGGCTGTCAGTTGATCTTTGCCTTCCGGCGTTGGTGGTTGCTCAACTTTCTTGCCTTGCTGGCCGCTTACCTGTGGGTCGTATTTTGGTTGGTTCGGGGTGTTCCCGATGATGCCTTTTTTGCCCTCAATCTATTTATCCTTTCGGTGACTGTGGTGATGATTGCGGTGGTGGATACTGTACTTCGTCAAATGACCGAGGATGAATCCCTCCCCGAAGGTGCCAATTACCTTGGTTTGGCGGCCCTCTCCATGGGGATGGTATTGAGTTGGGTGACGGTATGGAACTCTGGCTTTGAGGTGGTGGATTGGTCGCTCTATGGGATTCTTGCGGTTGCTGCGATTGCGTTGGGTTGGTTGCGGGAGGGGGAGTTTCGGTGGGCCCCGGTTTTGGCCTGGGTCGTGACGTTTGGGGTGCTTGTCAGCTGGGAACCTCCTTCGGTTTCAACCTTTTGGATGATGGCTTGTGGCTTTACTGCCTTGTTTGCCTTGGCGGGTAATGCCGCAGTCTTGAGAAAGCAGGGTGATGTGGTTTGGAGACTGTTGGCAATTTGGCCATTGGTTCTCCTGTTTCCCATGGCTTACCTGCGTCTGGAGGTCGTGGATGCATGGATTGCTCCGCTCCCCTACTTCTGGTTGAGCATGGCGGCCATGGTGGCTTTCCTGCTTTCCGTATTTGCCGGTTTGGCCGCCAGGATTCGGAGCTGGGACAATTTGAACCAGAGCCTCCAGTTTCCGCATTACTTCATTCCTGCTTTCTATCTTTTGGGCATTGCCGCCTGTCAGGAGTTGGAAAGGGAGTCGGCCTTATTGGTCATTGCCGGGTTGGGATTTGTTACTGCTTACCTTTGGTACAGGAGACGTTGGGCTTACAGTGAATTTCTGCCTCTGGGTTGTGCTTTGGGCTGGTTGTTCCTCTCCTACCATTCGGTTTGGAAATTGTTTGGGGACACTCTCCAATTATTTTACAATTCAGAGTTTCGGAGTAGCTCGGAGATGGATGTTACCATGACGCTCTCCATGTACTTCTTGCCTCTGTGTGTTTCTGTGGCCTGGGCCAGAGCGTTTCGGGCTCTGGGAGAGGATTTGCTGGATCGTGTGGTGCAGGTGGTGGCCCTTGGTTTTGGTTTCCTGGCGACTACAGCTTTGACCCGCGATGTCGTAGGCGAAGGTGAGTTGTTGGTTTATATCTACTCCGTGGTTTGGTTGCTTCTCGGGATTGCCTATTTGGCCTGGGGAGTCTGGCAGAAACTTCGTTTGCCCCGTAGTGTTGCCTTTCTGGTCCTGACTTTGACCGTGCTCAAGGTGTTCTTCCTTGATGCCGCCGCACTCACCGGCCTCTACCGGGTGCTATCTTTTCTCGGTCTTGGCATCTCCATGCTTCTGATTGCCTACGGGTATAACCGTTTTGTCCGGGTCAATGAGGAGGGTGAAAAGGCGGAGAGGAGCTAAATTCAGACATCAACATTCTCAATTGACGATTACTGATATCGTTATATGTTATCAAAACATGAGAACAATTGTTGATATTCCTGAAGAACTGCTGAGACCTTTGGATGAACTGAGAACAGCAGAAAACCGATCCCGTGCGTCTGTAATTCGGGAAGCTTTATCTGAGTATTTGAAAAATAAACCAAGCTGCTCCATGAGTGAAGCATTTGGGTTATGGAAGACGCGAAAGGTCGATTCTTTGAAGTATCAAGAAGATCTCAGATCTGAGTGGTAGTTTTATGAAAGCAGTCTTTGATACCAACATTCTTATCGACTTCTTAAATGGTCATGATTTTGCGTCTCAAGAGTTATCCCTGTACGAAGAACGCATCATTAGCATCATAACTTACATTGAGATTTTGGTTGGCTCAAAGGATGAGCATGATGCGAAAAGGCTGAGGGCTTTTCTGAAGAACTTTAAGATACGGGAATTATCCAATGAAATTGCCAACCTTTCTATTGATATACGAAAGTCTATTCGGTTGAAGGTTCCAGATGCAATCGTGTATGCAACTGCCAGAGATGAAGGTTGTATATTGGTCTCTCGAAATACCAAAGATTTTAAGAGTGACTTTCCAGACATACGTGTTCCCTACAAACTTTGAAACCTGAATACCAAGATCTGGCAGTTCGGTGCTGGCTGACGCCGCGACTGGGCTCCTGTCGTGATGTTGATCTCAAGCTGTCTATCATGGACAATGGAGGGGCTGCCCGGTTTTTGGAAGTGGTGGAGGAAGTCTGTCGCGATCGCTATTCGCCTTACCGGACCATAACTTTGAAAAAGTCCGAGCCCAATGATTTTGGCACTTTCAAACTACGAAAAGTCGAAGCGGGAGATGATTTTCAGTCTCTCTGGATTGGGGTGGAATCGGGTGTGCCCGTTCTTGAGTTTACTGAATATGCGGAATCCTACGTTTTGGAAGCCATTGCGGGCTGGGCCAATGTTATGGAGGATTATTGCCTGTTTCCCAAAGACTGCAAATCCAGGGATCTGCGTTCTGGGGAATTGTGGTTTTGGGTAACGATGCTCCCCTATTGATTGCGAAAGGCAATCAGTTCTCCGCGATGGAGTCGGGGAAGATGAAGATGCGTTCGTTTTCCCTGGAGTAGTTGAGGCGTTCTCGGACGACGCGTTCGAGGAATTCGGGGTCGTTATAGAGCCTGCGGTGGTAGAGCTGCTTGGATTTCAGCTCCTTCTTGGCTTCTGCCAGTTCTTGGGCGTGTTGGTTTTCACGGTGCTGAAAGGTTTCGTGTTCTTCGCTGGTTTGATGGAAAAAGTATCCAAAAACCGCACAGTCTACTAGCAACAGGAAGCCCAGAGTGCTCCAGATAATTTTATTCATAATCCGTTCCTCTCATTCATCATCAAGGCCGCACTGTGTAAGGGATGGAGGGGTGATGAGTCAATCTTAAAACAGGAGAATGGTTAGGATGACTGGAACAGGGCGAAGGTTGGCCGCAGTCTCTTGTTTATTCGATGTAGGGGGAGTATTCGGGGACGAGTTTACGGATTTCGTTTTTGAGAGCAATTTTGTCGAGAGTGTGGATCTGAGGCTTGAGGTTATCGAGCCACTGGTTCAATTCGATAAGGTCCTTGGGGGTGGAGGTGTAGAGTTGGATGCGGGGATGTTCGGTTTTCTCCAGGTTCTCGCTGAAGTGCTGGATCTCTTCATGGAGCTTTTCTCCAGGGCGCAGGCCGGTGAAGCGAATTTCTATGTCGTGGTCAGGTCTTAGGCCGCTGAGTTCTGCCATTTGCCGGGCGATGTCCAGAATTCGTACGGGCTCTCCCATATCCAGGACAAAAATTTCTCCGCCTTTGCCGAAGGTGGCACATTGCAGGACGAGGCCGGCGGCTTCGGAGATGGTCATGAAGTATCGGGTGGCCTCGGGGTGTGTGACAGTGAGCGGGCCTCCTTTGTCAATCTGTTCACGGAAGATGGGGATGACACTGCCGGAAGAGCCGAGTACATTGCCGAATCTTACGGCCATGAAATGAGTCTTGTTTTCTTCGGAAGATTGGCGGGCCATGATGCCCATTTCCGCCAGGCGTTTGGTGGCTCCCATGACGCTGGTGGGGTTGATGGCTTTGTCGGTCGAGATTAAGATAAAGCGGTCCACGCCAAATTCTGTGGAGATGGCGGCGAGTGTGGAGGTGCCGATAAAATTGTTCTTTATGGCTTCGCCGGGTTGGCGTTCCATCATGGGGACGTGCTTGTGGGCTGCAGCATGGAAGACGATACTGGGAGTGTACTGGCTGAAGATTCTGCGCATTTCCTCTTGGTCCAGAATGTCTGTGACGATGGGCAGGATGATGCCACTGTAGCCTTCATTGACGAGTTCCCTCTCCAGGTGAAAGAGCCCTTCCTCGACTTGGTCGACCAGGAGGACGCGTTTGGGAGTTTGCCGGAGGACTTGTCTGGCCAGTTCGGAGCCGATAGAGCCCCCGGCCCCCGTGACCAATACGACTCGGCCTTCCAGGAGTTCGCGAATTCTGGCGGAGTCCAGGTTTACTTGGGTTCGGCCCAGAAGGTCTTCCATTTCTACTTTTCGCAGGCGGCTGGCCCGGACTCTGCCAGTGGCCAAATCATTGATGGAGGGGACGATTTCCGCTTTCAATCGGGCTTCGTTGGCCAGTTGTACCCATTTGGCGATATCTTTGGCACTGAAGTGATCCGTGCCATCGGGAGCGATGATGATTTTGTCGAGATCGTAGCGGTTGCGAAGGAGCTGAAAGTTTGGAGGGAGTCCATGCATGGGAACTCCGTGGATTTGTTTGCCGAGTTTGCTGTGGGTTTCGTCGAGAAAGACAACGGGTTTCATGCCAAGGCCCCGTTTGGCCAGGAGGTCTGCCGCTACTGCTGCGCCCACTTCTCCACTACCGAGGATACCGACCCGCATGGCTTTGTTGCCATTGGCCTGCACTTCTTTTTGTAGCCGTTCCACATAGACTCTGCAAAACAGGCGGAAGCCGCCTACGAAAATGACGGAAAATTGAAAGTCGGCCAGAATGACGCTCCTTGGAGTGCAGGCTTCACCTTTGTTGATGTACCAGAGGATGATCATCACAGCGGCAGGAACCACCATCGCACCAAAGATCCGGGTGAGGTCGGGGAGCCTGAAGAAGTGGAGAATCCCCCGAAACTCCCCCATCACCAGGAGCATCACCAGTTTACCAACGACGATCCATGGCAGAGCGTTCAGGCGTACTTCCTGCCAGTTGGTTTCGCCGGGAATTTTGGTTTCTCCGGGGACGAGGAATTCAAAACGGAGTTCAAAGGCCAGCCAGTATGCGATGGCGATCAAAGCTGAATAAATCGCCAGAATGCCCACCATTCTCAATGGTGACAAAGAGGTCTTCAGCAACCGAATCATCTGGAGTGTACATTCGGTTTACCGACAGCTTTGCACAAGGCCCAGGTGGACCTATGGATATGGAATTGTTTGTGCATGGCTGGTTTTCGGTTTGGCGAATTTTGGTTCCTACTCCTGAGTTCGCCGCAGATAAAACAGGGGCGAAGTTATCCGTCAGGCAAAGGAATCACAAGCCCATTTTGCCCGTGGCGGCTTCGGCAATTTTGAGAAAATCTGCTTGGGCCTTTTCCAACTTTTCCTGTTGCTGCGTAGGGTGAGTCAGAAAGGTGATGGAAGTTTCGCCTAGTTCTTTGGCGATGGGCAATGGTGATTGGGGTCGCCAGCCGATGTTTTCAAAAGCGGTTTCTTTGTAGATCTCACTACAGATACCCTGCATGCAGGGCACCCCGGCTTGGTTGGCTTCTTCAATGATTCTGTTGCGGGTCCAGCCTGAAGCCAGTCGTTCGGGCTGAATGTAAACGGGATAGCGATAAAAAGCTCCTTCGGAATCGTCCGGTGGCCAGGGTGTGCGGAAGAGAGCGGTTTTTTGTGCGGTCTCCCACCATTGCCTGGCGATATCCGTCCGGCGGTCATGGAGGGTTTGGAGGTTCTTGAGCTGAATTCTGCCAATGGCGGCCTGGATTTCGGGCATTCTGGCGTTAGTACCAATACTTTCATGGACCCATCTGAACCCTGGGGGGTGAGTTTTGTTGAAGATGGTGTCGTAGTCTTTGCCATGATCTTTCCAGGACCAGGCTCGTTTCCAAAAGTGGCGGTGGTTAGTGACAAGCATGCCGCCCTCCCCCGCTGTCGACATGATTTTGTCCTGGC
This sequence comes from uncultured Opitutales bacterium, assembly GCA_964432425.1. Classification (GTDB taxonomy): domain Bacteria; phylum Verrucomicrobiota; class Verrucomicrobiia; order Opitutales; family JABJCN01; genus JAYPDO01. The sequence goes on from CAYSOI010000014.1 coordinate 26,917, forward strand.
AGAAGGAGTAGACGCCGATGTCTCCCATGGAACCAACTGGCTTGCCTTTGTAGGTGGCTCCATGGGCCTGAGCACAATCTTCGATGACGTAGAGGTTGTGTTTCCGGGCCAGGTCTAGAATTGGGTCCATTTCGCAAGGCCAGCCATTGATGTGTACGGCAATGATGGCTTTGGTTTTGCTGGTGATGCAGGGCTCGATAGTCCCTGCGTACAGGTTGCCGGAATCATGGGAAACGTCTGCAAATACTGGAGTGGCTCCAGCCCAGGGCACACAACTGACTGATGCAATAAAGCTTCGGGGTGTGACAATGACTTCATCGCCAGGGCCGACCTCCAAGGCTTTGAGGGCCATTTCCAGTGCGGCAGTACCATTCATGCAGGCGACGGCAAATTCTGTTTGGCAATGGGCTGCGAATTCCTTTTCAAAGGCCTTTCCGTGCTCTCCAGTCCAGTAGTTGACTTTCCCGGAGGCTAGAATTTCTGAAGCGATCTGGATCTCTTCTTCTGTATATTTCGGCCAATCCATGTTCTGAAAGAGGGACTTTTAAAGAGTGAGCCCAATAGTTCCAAGCCTTTCAATGGTTTCCAGGAATACTGGCTCATGCCAGAGCTGGTCGATCGGGTCTGGCGAGGTGATGCGGATGAAATATTGTTCGGCATGATCAACCCAGAGGTGTTTCCAGAATCCTTTGAACCATTTGGTGGGGCTGGGGGTGGTGGTGATACGTTCGCCGAGGTTGTTGGGTTTGCCGTCCAGAAGGTGCCAGTAGAGGACGTGTCGGGTCTGGTTGTGGAGGGAAAATGTGCGGCTTTGAGCGGGAAGCAGATGGTAGTTCTTTTTGTGAATTTCTTTGCCGAATTCGTGCTGTGTGCAGGACCAACCATTTTCTACCCAACAGCGGTCGGGAGTATGGGAGGCGACTAATTGAACCGGCATTTTTCCAGGTCCCCAATATGCGGCGTAGATTTCAAATTCTGCGTCCTGGCTTTTGTAGCCCAGAAAGACGTAGTCATCAAAGCGGAGGGTTTTGTCTGTTGCTTCACGTACGGCCTCAGTTTCGCCCAGTTCCATAGGTTGGATTTCCCAACCTGGGAAGGATTTCACCAATAGTTCCTCCAGGTGAGGAGGTTTGGTGGG
>CAYSOI010000015.1:0-27241 GCA_964432425.1 uncultured Opitutales bacterium
TGAGAGCAGGGAATAACGTCAACTCCCATGATGAATCCTGGAGTATTGGAGTGATGGAGTATTGGAGTGATGGGAATTGACTCACCCTGTGGGTGAAGACGATCCTGAACTCCAACTCTCCATCATTCCAGTAATCCTCAAAATTCCCGCGGTTACGAGTGAGTTTCAACTGCTGAATTTAAGATTATTTGGGCTCAGGGCCTTCACTGGCACCGTAATACTTTTTGTAGGCGGAGGTGTAGTACTCGGAGTAGTAGTAGTTGGCGGCAACTTTGGACTTCATGCTGTTGAGAACTACGCCCAGGATGGGTTTGCCAGCATCGGCAAGTTTGCGAACAGTGAGCGCCGCAGTGTTGCGTTTTACGGTGTCGTATTTGACCACAAAGAGAACTCCATCGACGAAGGGGACAAGGTTGAGGGCATCACTGACTGCTGCAAGAGGAGGGGAGTCGATGATGATTTTGTCGTAGTAGTCCCGCAACATTTCCAGCATTTCGCCGAAATTGGAATCATTGAAGATGGTCATGGGGGAACGGGATCGACCGCCGGCGGACATGACGTCGAGATTAGGGAAAATATCGGTCTGGATGGCCTCAGCTAGTTCGATCTCACCCTTGAGGTAGTTGAGCAATCCAGAGCCTCTCTGAAGCTTGAGAGATTTGGCAACATTGGGGAGCCGGAGGTCACAGTCCAGCAGTAATACGCGGTCTCCACTTTCTGCAAAGGAGAAGGCGAGATTGGTGCTGACAAAGGATTTTCCCTCGCCGGGAATGGTACTGGTATTGAGAAAAATCTGAGCATCTTTGGCGTTTTCGTTGACGCCAAGTGAAGAATAGATGGTTCGGAAGGCCTCCTTTACGTGGTTGTCTTTGCCGGATTGAAAGATTTTGGCTTTGGAGAAGGCATCCATTTTCCGAATCTGAGGAATGACGCCGATGAGGGGGAGTCCAATGACTTGCTCAATGTCGAAGGGGCTTTTGACCCGGTTGTCCAGAAACGCAGTGAAGTAGACCATGAAGAGGCCGAATCCAGTCCCCAGAAAAGTTCCAAAGGCCAGGTTGAGAATAATGTTGGGGGAAAAGGGATCTTTGGGTGCAACTCCTGGGTCGAGGCTTTCGATGGTTGAGGACTTTGTACCGGATACGATGCGGGTTTGTGCTTCGGTCACTTCCAGGTGCTCCAGTACCTTCTTTTCCTTGGCCAGGTTTTCCTTCATACGGTTGTAGACCTGTCGATGCAAATCCAGTTGCTCGTAGGTAACCAGTTTATCCTGATAGACTTGGTTGGTCGCTTCGTACTGATTCTTGGTAAGCATATAATCAGTGTATTTGGTTTCGCGGGCACTGAGAACGGCGGAGGCCAGCTCCCGTTCAGTTTGCTCAAGACTTTCCCGGGCTTCAATCATCTTGGGATGTTTGTTGCGATAGCGTTTGTAGAGGATGCCAACGGTTTCTCTCTTTTGGCTCAGTCGGGCTCGAAGCTGGGCGACCTGGGCGGCTCCCCCAATAAAGGAAAGGCTCAGAAGGGAATGACGATTTTGTTCAAATTCCTGGATTTTCTTCCAGAAGCTCTCCGCAAGGCGGAAGGCTTCCTCGTGCTGATTGAGGCGAAGCTTGAGAGAACTCAGTTCCTGAATGTGATAATCGGTATTGGCATTGAGGCGGACGGTTCCGCCATGTTCCTCAGCATACTTGATGATATCGTCTTCCAGCTGTATTACTTTGTTCCCTTGTTTCTCAATCTCGGGGATTAATTTCTGGATGTCATCCACATCTTTGCCGATCCGTTTTTCATCCTGATAGGCCTCAAATGCCTGAGCGTATAGATTCACAACATGAGCAGCAATTTCGTTGTTGGGGTGAACAAATTCAATGCCGATGACCAAGCTAAGGCGTTTGGGAATGATACGCCGGTATTGATGTAAAAACGGATAGGCGACGATGGGGCCACCATCCTTATCTTTCTCCATTTCCTTGTAGGGTGCCAGGAATTGGTTGTATCGCTCTTCGTCATTCCGCAAGAGGCTTTCCACGTCTTGAGAAATTCTGTGACTTTTGAGGATGTCCGTCCATGTGTTGAAATCCTGCTGATTATCGATCCTTTCATCAGGGTTCTTTTCATGAATAGACTCCATGGGAGCTGAACTCGCCTTGAGCATGCGGATCTGAGCGACACTTTTGTACAGAGGGGTCTTGTGTAAAGTGTAGAGGAGGACACCGGTTACGATGATGGCAAAACAGAAGATGAAGAGCCAGATACGTTCACGGAAAATGATGATATAATCCTTGAAGGAGCGCTGCTGTTGTGGGTCTGCATCGTAGCCTCCATAACCGTAGCCATAACCGGTTTTGTAGCTGTACCCACGATAGGAACGATTGTCCTTGGATGGGTCTGGATCATTTCCATCCATCGGCCAATTATCGTCGATCCTTTGATTCATCTAAACTGTCGAGTGAAAAAAACAGCTGGTTCAGAAGACAATCTCCGGTACGTAGATGATGTCTCCATCTCCTAGAATGACAGACCGGGAGTCGGAATTTCGAATCTGGCGATTTACATCGATCTCAATTGTGCGGATGTTGCCTTGTGCATCCCGACTCTTGAGTTGCACTTTCTTGGGGTTGCCAATACGGGAAAAGCCGCCCGCGGCACTGATGGCTTCGACAATAGAAAGCTCTTCCTCAGAAGGAATCATAACAAATCCAGGGCGTCCGACTGCCCCCAACACATTCACCTTCTCACGGAGTTCAGGTACGGAAATAATATCTGCATCCTGCAGAACGATGTCCCCCACAGCAGGATTGTTGATCATTTGAGCGACATCATAGGTATAGACTTGAAGGCGTCCTCTCCCATCCTGTCGCTTGAGCTGGACACGTGACTTGTCCGCCGCTCGTGTGAAATCCCCGGAAGAACTGATGGCTTCGATGAGGGTAAGTTTACGATCAGGAGCAATTTGAACAAACCCCCGACGAGTCACTTCTCCCAACACGCTTACCTGGCGACGAGAGTAACTAAGAACGGATACGGTTACCCGTGGGTGCCAAAGAAACTCCTCATCATAGTATCGCCTCTCAATCTCTTGCTGAGCCTGAGAAATCGTCAGACCGGCAATGCGGAAAGGTTGGATGAGCTGAAGTTTGACCATTCCATCGGCTTCGACACTTTTCTGTACCGTAAGCTCCGGTTCGAGAAAGACTTGCACTTGGATATGATCGGAGGGCCGTAGCAAATAATTCTGAATGGCCACTGGGGGATCCGACGACACCGTCTGCGCATTCAAAGAAGAGGAGAACCAAAGGAGGAATAGCAAAACAGGGGTGGGAAATTTCATCATATCGGGATCAAGACTAAGAGGTAAATCTCTATGAATCAAACGGATTTCCTGAGAAATGGTGGGGCGTCTCTGATGAGTTTCCAGAGAGCTGAAAAGCGTTAATATTCCCAGGCAGAACTCAGAGAGATTTTGTGATTCACGTACTCGTCCGTCACCCCGTTTATGTCAAATTCTGCCCAGTCGTAATGGTAACCGGCCCGGAAGGTCCATGGAGAATCGATTGGTGCCAGGGAAAAGGAGGTTGTGGTGTGAACCCCAAAATCTTCACGATCAATCTGACTGTAGTCTGCTCCCCAGACCGAGGCTTTAGTGCCAAAGGCCAAGGTGGGGGTGAATTGGATTTGAGAACCTAGATTGGCCGAAGTGTATTGGATGGATTCTCCAATAGAGGAGCCTACGTTGAAGTCGCGAAAAGCACCGGCATTGAGCTGAATCTTTTCCGTCAACTGGTAAGTGACCCCCAAGCTCGTGGAGAAGGCATTACTGTCGTCGCTGGAGGTCGATGTCGTGTAGTCCGAATTCCGGTTTTGGAAACCGAGGGTGAGCTGAACATGGGTCTTGGAAGTGAGCTGGCCCATCAGGTTAAGGTTCAGGTAATGGTCATTGTGCTCAGAACCATTGGCGATTTCCGAATTACGATATCGATACCCAACCGCGGTTTCCAGTTTGGGTGTGATCTTGTAAAAAACAGTGAGGGGGAAAGACAGCGAATTGTAATCCTGATAGGCAAAATCCGAATAATCAGTGACATTCCAATCCAAACCTGAGCGGAATCCGGTTTTGGGAGAAAACGACAGATTAAATTTCACATTAAACTGTTCGGCAATGGTCTGGACTATGTCGGAGTTGGACAATGCTCCTCCACCACCTCCTCCACCTAATGGATTCGAAATATTCTGCAGCAACTCTTCTTTATCCCAGTGCACAGAAAACCCAAATGGATAGCCTTCATAGCCTGCATTAAAATTAAGGTTCCATGGCTCATCGTTGAAAACTGTTTCATTCATGAAATGAACAAAACTGCGTTCCGCCCCAAAATGAAAATTCGTGACCTGGCTGTCCTCAAACAGGGTAAGACCTATGCCGGGCGTCAATTTGATGAGAGCATCGTCTTTGACCAGGGAAGGAATTGTGGAAAGAGTGAGATTGGAGAGATACTGAAAATCGGACTCCGCCTTCACGTGTATTCCAACCGTGTCTCCAACTGTGATCATTGGAGCTGCAGACAACGACTGGACAAAGGTGAATGCCCCGAAAACTAATCCCGTAGCTAACTTACGCATGTGCATGCGTGGGGGGAGAAATCGGGAGCCAAGTATGTTTGGGAGGGAAATCATCCTGTTAAGGGAAAACGCAACATAGCTGGATTATCGTGAAAGAATCAAGCTGGAAAGCATCCAATTCTTAGGTTTGAGAGGGAGAATTCCTTGTAATCAAAAAGTTTTCGTATTGCTCGATGAGGAGAGCTGACCCAGATTAAACGGAAAATATGAAGAAAGAACTCAAGGAACAGGCAGACTCGATACTCTGGGGGTTTGCTCTGCGATCTTATCCTCCGGGAGAAAAACCCAGGATTCATATTCGTTTCGGACGCATAGGATTATTTTTTCTGGGGCTTCTGGTGATTGGGTGGTTGAGCGTAGCGGGAGCTTTGTATTTTTATTTCAAAAAAGGGATCCGTTTTGATGCAGCGGGCATAGGAGTTCGGGAGCATGGCACCAACCTTGCCTGGGATGAAGTGACTTATGGCAAAATGATCGCCTTGCCCTTCCGGATGGATGCCCACCGAAGAGAGTTGGGAGATTTTTATCTACGCAGGGCCGAAAGCTCGATTGAGGAGAAAAATTTTGGTGAAGCCCTGGATCTATTACGGCTCGGAGTCACCCTTTCGCCGACAAACCTGAGGGGTCGGCGAATTCTTAGTGAATTTTTTGATTATGGCTTTAAACAGCCGGATGATGCCGCAGATATCCTGGTTTCAGGAGTTAAATATGGTGGCTACAAAGATGCGGACTACATGTCCCATGTATACCGCTTCCTGCTGAATCACGAATATGACGAACGGATTATTGAGCTCGGGGAGGACCTGCTCAAGGAAGATGTGGAGATGGACAAGGTCAGCCGGGTGACCGCATTGGCCACCGCCACCGCCTTTTACAATTTGTACAAGTTTGACCGGGCACAGGAATACATCAAAAAATATGAGCTAACAGCAGTCCCGGAAGGCAACATTCTGCTGGCTCAAATGCATTGGCAACGAGGCGAAATCGAAGAAGCCATCACCCTCCTCGACCGGACGTCGGCCCAATTCCCCAACGCGGCCCAGATTTTTTCCAGAATCAGCGACTTTCTACTCGATGCGGGAGATCCGAAACGAGCCCTCCGTACCATTGTGCTGGCCCAAGTCTCCAATCCAGCAAGTCTGGAATTGGCGGTAAAAGTCCTCCAGCGACTCCATGATGAAGAGCGAATGGAAAGGCTGGATAACAGTTTTGCAGATGTGTTGGAAAATTTTGCAACAAACCGTAACAGTTGCCTCACCATTGCTGCGACCATGGCAGACCTGGGACTGCCTGAGCATTGTGAAAAAGTGAAAGCCAAAGCGGATCAGCTCAATATTGAAGACCCCCGCCTGTCATTGGCGATTTTAAAGGCTAAATTACTCCATGGCGATGATGCTGAAGCTCAGACACTGGCGGAGGGATTACTCACCGAAGCCGATTCCTGGAAAGTGGGGTATCAGAAAACCCTCGTGCTCTGCATGAAAGCTCTTGCCCATTTTGGTCAGGATGACAACGAGATCGGAAATAATCTGCTTCGGGACCTTTTCAAAACAGAGATCATCCTGCCTCCAGATGATGAAATTCATGCCATGGCACAATTGTTTCAACAACGGGGATTTCCCGTCCAGACTAGAAAACTGCTCATTTTTGGTCGAAAAAAATATCCATTCTACCGCCCCATCCTAGAGGACATCGTTCGCCAGGATCTGGAAACCGGAAACTTTGTGAGTTTGCCCAAAAGCATCCGGGATCTACTGGGTGTGAAACGAAAGAATTCCAAGCTCCTGATGGAGTGCCGCAATAAATTAGCCAGTGACTATTTTCTGTTCGTACCGGAGCAACGGGATTTGCTGGACAGCCTGGCCAATTCATTGAGGAAAATTCAAGAGCAGGGAGCCCTGCCCAAAACCAGTGAGATCTGAACCATGAGTTGCTGCGGTACCAAACAAAGCATTGAGACCCCGCTCAAAGCCCTCAAAGCAAAAGGGTTACGATTGACCGAGCCCAGAAAAGCCATCCTGCAAGTGCTGGCCGATGCATCCCGCCCCATCGCGGCAGAGGATATTTTTGAGCATGTCAAAGAAAGCCATGCCTGTGACCTGGCTACAGTTTATCGCAATATGGAAGCCTGCTCAGAAGCTGGCATTATCCAGAAGTGTATGCTCGAAAATGGAAAAATCCTCTACGAATTGATGGACGAAAAGGACCACCACCATCACATCATTTGCCGCAAATGCGAAAGAACGGAGCGGATTGACCTGTGCCTGGGGGAGGATTTCGAAGCTTATGGCAAGAAACTAGGCTTCTCCGATGTGGGCCATGTTCTGGAGCTGTACGGGATTTGTGCAGACTGCCGGAAAAAGGGAGCGGAAAAATAAAGCGTCAGACTGTTTTGTAGATCCAGTATTTGCGGCTATTCTGCTGGAAAACCCGGCACTGCTTCTGCCATTTGGACAGGAAGCCGTGCAGATTCACCTTGGCACCATGGGTCGTAATGGCGTCCCACCACTCCTGAGATCCTACGTGCTTGTTGAAGAGTAGTGCAGGTCCTGATTCTGCCTTGGCAAAAGGATTCTCCATCCAGATGCAGGATTGTTGCATCATGTGGAAGCTGAGTTCCGTGGGACGAAAGGTTTTCCAGTTATCCACTTTGACATAAAGCCCCTTGTTGCCCTTGCGGTCCAGCTTGGGCTGGAAGGAAATCCCCGGGATCTTACGGGCATCCATGGTCTCTTTGAGGTAGGAGAGGGGCTTACCCCGGAAAGTCAGAAAACGAAATGGAAATTCTGTTCCAATACCGTGGCGGAACCCTCCCATTTGTGCACCGAGCCCTGTCATTGGGTAGCCCAACACTGCGGAAAGGTCGGGGATATAGGGAGAGGTGGCTTTCCACTTAAGTCCGGTCTGGGGCCAGAACATGCTTCTTCGCCAGCCAGCCATGGGAATAATGCGGACCTGGCCCCGACGACGATTGTATTCATCTGTAGCCAGGGCATTGGGGGTACTTTTGGCGAAATGAGCCAGTTCGCCAATGGTAAGACCGTGGACGTAGGGGACTTGGAATGCCCCTACATAACTCATGAATTTTTTGTCGAGGGGAGGGCCATCCACTTTCATCCCGCTGAGAGGGTTGGGCCGATCCAGAATGATCATCTCCACATTGTTCTCAAAACAGGCCTCCATGGCATACCGCATGCAGCTCACGTAGGTGTAGGAACGAACCCCGACATCCTGAAGGTCGACCACGAGGCAATCAATCTTCTTGAGCATTTCAGGAGTGGGCTTGCGGTACTTGCCGTATAGGGAATAGACCGGCAACCCAGTGCGTTTATCCACTTTATCAAGAACCGGGACATTTGCTTTTTCGTCCCCATAAATTCCGTGCTCCGGCCCATACAGGGCAACCAATTTGACATTGGGAGCCCGTCGCAGGACATCAATGGTGCTCTCACCCTTGCCATTGACACCAGCTGGATGTGTCAGAAGGCCCACTCGTTTGCCTAAAATGGGCTTGTAATTCAAACCCGTAAGGACATCGACACCGAGTTTGAATTTGCTGGGTGCCGCCTGAATATCTGTGATCGCAGTTGTGGTGGAAGCTGCAGCCACTACCGCTGGAAATGTTAATACAGCTCTCCTAGTCGGTAGACCCGGAGAAGCCCTCTCGTTTACGTGTCTATCGGTCATTGTCTCTAATCATCGTGCAATAAATCCAAGAAGCCATTACGGGGCAACGCTGTTTTTTGAGAAACAATGGATTAGACTCAGGAAATAGTGAGATTGTTCACAATACTTTGATACAGAAGATGATCCGCTTGCTCCATCGCTTGAGCTAGAGGCAAATCCTCTGGAGTGATGGAAAAGGCCGATACATTTTCAGGCAGTTTTGGAAGGATCTCCGCCGTGACTTTTCCCGCATGGACCTGCACTGGTTTCCTCAACCTTGAAGCTTGCTGAACCAAAGCCCATGGACCTTTTCCAAGGAGTGAACTTTGATCAAAGGAACCTTCGCCCGTAAGCAGCAGGTCCGTATCCTGAATTTTTGCAGGCAGGTCCAACCATTGGGAGACCAGATCAAATCCAGGCAAGAACTCGGCATCATAAGCCAGCATCAACCCTATACCCAGCCCCCCAGCGGCTCCAGCTCCGGGTGTCAATAGGAGAGACCGGTCTTTGCCTGTGGCTTCACAGAGTTTTTCAGAAGCAAGGATCAACGCCGATTCCATCTCGGAAAGATGTTCAGTACGCAGCCCCTTTTGAGGGCCAAAAATACAGGTGGCTCCCTGGTCTCCCAGGAGAGGGTTTTCCACATCGCAAGCAATGCGTATGGGTGGCAGTGGCAACTGGTTGCTCAGCAAGTCAACTCCATCAAGTCTGGCAAAATCTTTGGGGGTCATTTGCAGTATCGGCACTCCATCTTCCCCAATATATTCCGTGCCCAGTGCTTCCAGAGCTCCCATGCCCATGTCGTTGGTCGCACTGCCTCCAATTCCCAGCAAAATGGCATCGGCTCCAATGTTTGCCGCCTCTCTCAGGAGAAGCCCCGTTCCAGCCGAGGATGCCTCCCATGGATCACGTTGATCCAGACGCAAACCGGCAAGGTCACTGGCCTGGGCCATTTCGACAATGGCTAGATTCTGTACACGGTCGCCCAACTGAAGTGTCTCCCGTGCGGTTGAGGGCAGATTCTCCATCTGCACCATGCCAATATGAGCCGGTTTTTCTTCAAACCTTGCATTGAGGGTACGAACTTCAATCCGTCTTCCCTGAGCAGCGTTGGTCAGGATTTCGCAAAAGCCTTCTCCGCCATCGGTCAGCGGAGTTTCTGTAACCTGGCAATCCGGATAGCAGGAGAGCACTGCCTTTGCCGTAACATCACAGGCTTGTTGGGCATCCAAGCTGCCCTTGAATTTATCAAAGGCAGCCAGAATTCGTTTCATTTGGCGACTCCGGGTAGGGGAGTTGGCAACACAGAGAGATCAGGACAACTCTTCGTTGGTATCCGCGTTGAAAATGGTGAAATTCTCAAGGTGGTAGCCCGGATCTGCACGGAAGGAAAGCTTCACACCATGTTCCTGCTCAATGAGTACAAGCCGGCTTTCATCTTCCGTCCTGAGTCGTTCCAGGTTTTCCGGGTGCAAAGTAACACGAAGATGCAGTTCATCCTGACTGTGCTCACGATTGCGAACTCTTCTCACAATTGCGGTAATACGGCGCTGAATCTCGACACTGACTGTACGGGAAGATTTCACAATACCCCGGCCACGGCAATACGGGCAACTGTCAAACATCGTGCTGTAATTGCTCTCATGGTGACGCTGGCGGGTCATCTGTAGAATCCCGAGTTGGGAGATGGGCAACACATGGCTGCGGGCTCGATCCTGATCCATGTACCTACGCATGGTATGGAAGACGTTGTTGCGATCTCCACGTCGCTTCATGTCAATGAAATCGACAATGATCAGACCGCCAATATTTCGAAGGCGAACTTGCCGGGCGACTTCCTTGGCGGCTTCCAGATTCACATCCAGAATGAAGTTTTTGCCGGAGCTCGAATCAATTCGGTGACCCCCTGTGTTTACATCAATGGCAGTGAGAGCTTCGGTTTCCTCGATCACAATTTCGCCCCCCGATGGCAGGGGTACACAACGGGCAAAAGTTTGCTCAATCTGGCGTTCGATGTTGAAGCGTTCAAAGATGGGGATGTCATCTTTGAAGAGGCTGACTTTGCCTTTGGACTGGCGGGAGATTTTGGATACACCCTTCTGGATGCGATTGCAGTCTTCCTCGGAATCAATCAGGACCCGGTCAATATCTTCAGTGAGAAAATCACGTACGGTACGCCCAATGATATCCGGCTCGATGTAGACCAGGCCGTGATGCTTGGGATCCTTGATCTTTTCATCCACTTCCTTCCACATTTCGACCAACATGGCTACATCCCGCTCAAAATAGCGGAGCTTCTTACCTTGTCCGGCCGTCCGGATAATGACGCCCATGGTCTTGGGGATGTCGAGTTTGGTCAGGATTTGTTTGAGTCTTTTCCGTTCTTCACGGTCTTCAATTTTCCTGGAGATTCCACTTTGTGGGGAGTAGGGCATCAGGACCATGAAACGGCCCGGGATAGCAAGATTGGTGGTTGTACGTGGCCCTTTTGTGCCAATCTGTGCCTTGGTGATTTGTACAACAATATCCGTGCCGATGGGGTGTTTTTCGATAATTTCCTCCGGGGGAGGAGTTTCCTGGCGACTCCGACGGCGATTGGTTTGTTTCTGGCGGGATTTTCCACGGCGATTGCGGCCTCGGCCTTGTTGCTTGTCAGAGTTTTTCTCGCCTTTTTTGCCGCCCTTACCTTTTGGATTCTTTGGCTCGCCGGAAGAGTCTTCATCTTTGGCTGTTGCAGAATCGTCATCAGAGTCTTCGCCCTCTGTGTCCTGTTCAGAATCTTCGGACTCCAGATCGTCGTCGTCATCATCCAGGTCTACATCGACATCTTCCAACTCGTCCTGAATATTGTCTTCCAAATCCACTGGATCGGTATCATCCTCCGGATCGAGATCTTCATCATCCTCTTCTTCCAGAGCATCGACATCATCTCCAAGGCCTTGGTTGACGATGTCCCAGTAATGGAGGAAGGCGTTTTTGGGCTCTCCGATATCGATAAAGGCAGCTTTGATGCCGGGTTCATGATTCTGAATCTTGCCTTTGAAGATGGCACCGACCATTTGCTTCTGGTCCGTCTTTTCGACTTCAAATTTCTGAAGGACGCCATCTTCGAGGAATGCCATTCGGCGCTCCAGAGGTTCCGCATTGATGATGAGTTCTTTGAACGCATCGTCGGACTCCTTGTTGATGGCTTTGGCAATCCGCTTAAGGAGCGGCTGTTGCTTTTCGCGTTTTCTGGCTTCTACAGCAAGTTGCTCTTCTGAAATGAGCTCCGCTTGTATTTCTGCAGGCGGGGTCGCAATACTGGAGTGTTTCTGTGAACGGTTGGGTTTTTTATCGCGTGAATTGCTTCTTCTTGATCGGGAGGATTTTCTTGGAGGTTTTGACATTGGAATGAGTCCTGGGTAGTGCGGATCCCAGGAGCCATGCAGTTGTTGCGGCTCTGCCCCGTATTGGGAGAGTATCTGGTGTTCGGTCGATCATGAAAAGTCTTTCCTAAAGCGATAAATGCTTTGTAGAAGTCCTTGCAAAATGCAGCAACTGATGACGAAGGATCCGCCGTAGCTTAAAAAGGGCAGGGGAAGTCCGGTTACGGGTGTGATGCCTAGCGTCATGCCCACATTGATAAAGATGTGGATCATAAAAATCACGCTGACTCCGGCAGCGATGAGCATACCGAAGCGGTCCCTGGCAAGGCAAGCGATGCGGAAACCATTTCCGACGACAATCGCAAGCAAGATTAGGACAAAGGCACTACCGAGAAAACCTTTTTCCTCTGCGAGTACTGAATGAATAAAATCGTTATGAGCAACGGATTTGGGTAAGTACCCGAGCTTGGCTTGTGTGCTTTGGCCCAGACCTTTTCCGAATAATCCGCCGGAAGCGACAGCAATAACGGATTGTTGCCGATTCCAGTTTACCCCAATGCCTTCCGGGTCAGCAATATCCGGTGCCACAAAGGCGAGAATCCGGTTTCGCTGATAATCCTTCAGTGGCACCCACGTATGCTCTTGGTATCTGTCCGAACTGTGCAGATTTTCGAGCGGTGTGATGCCTTTGGCTTCCAGGTGTTGGGTATACCGATACATGTCCATGGACACAATTCCGAGAAGTGGAATCAGTATGCCAAAGACAATACCAAAAAAACGAAGTGGTATCTTCGATAAAAATAGCAGGGTAAACACCATGGGGGGGAAAACAAGGGTGGAGCCTAAATCCGGTTGCAGAAAAATCAACAAAATAGGCAAGGCCACAGCAGCCAGCACTTTGACAATCGGCAAGACGGATTCTCCGAGGGTGCTGATCCTGGATCTGGCTAAAATACTGGCACAAAGAATGAGGGTGCCGATTTTGGCCCCTTCGGTGGGTTGAATTTTGAGAACTTTGAGGTCAATCCAGCGCCGGGAGCCGTAGATTTCCGTACCGAGAGGGGTCCACAATATGAGCAGAAAGCCAATCCCCAGCACGTAAACGTAGTGACTGTATTCCAGAAAAATTTTGTAGTTTAAGGAGGCGAGGATGATGTAAGCCACGGCACCGGCAGTAAGCCAGACCAATTGCATTTTCCACTGGGTTCCACCGGAATAAATTTGTGCGGAATAAATAAAAAAGACACTGGTGATCCCCAAAATAACAAGACAGATCGGCGTAATCCAATCGAGGCGATTGGGTTCAAATTTTACCGAAAGTGTGTAAAGTTTTTTGGCTGGTACAGCAGTGTCCATTCCAGAGCTGTCTTTAAAAATAGTGTTTTTCCTGAAAAGAAATGACGGGCTTACATTTTTTCGAGGGTTTCGATACCAAGAATGTGAAGGCCGGTTTCCAAAAGTGTGAGGGTTCGATTGCAGAGCAGGAGTCTTCTTGCCCGAACGGATTCATCATCCACCATGACTTTGTTGGCATTGTAGAATGTGCTGAAGGTAACCGCCAGTTCATATAGGTAGGTGCAGAGGAAATGTGGACGGAGGTCGGCGGTGGATTGTTCAAGAGCAGAGGGAAAGAGGAGGAGTTGCCTTGCCAGAGTGCATTCTTCGGCAGTTTCGGGAGGGGTTGCTTTGGCTTCTCCCTGGCCGGGTTCCAGCTCCAGTTTGCGGAAAATGCTACGAATCCGGACAATGGCATAAAGAAGGTACGGAGCGGTGTTGCCTTCAAGGCTGAGCATTTTCTCCCAGGAAAAGGTATAGTCGCTGGTGCGGTTCTGGGAGAGATCGGCATACTTCACCGCGCCGAGACCCACCAGGCGGGCAATGTGTTGGCGTTCTTCCTCAGGCAGATCCGGGTTTTTCTGTTCAACAATAACCAGGGCACGTTGTTCGGCTTCATCCAGAAGGTCCTTGAGTTTGATGGGGTCTCCAGAGCGGGTTTTGATCGCTTTGCCATCTTCTCCCAAAATGGTTCCAAACCAGACGTGGCGAAGTTTGGGGGAGGGGAGGTCGGGGTGGTGGTCTAGCCATTTTTCTGCGGTGAGAAAGAGTTGCTGGAAATGGTCCTGCTGGCGACCATCGGTCACGTAGATCATTTCATTGGCGGCCCAATCCTGAAGCCGATATTCGATGGTCGCCAAATCGGTTGTCGCGTAGTTACTGGCTCCGTCAGATTTGCGGACGATGAAGGGTTGTTTTTTGAATCGGGGATGCTCGGGGTGAAAGACGACCAGAGCGCCTTCGCTTTCTTCAGCAATGCCCAATTTTTCAAGATCTTCGCAAATGGCCTCCACTTTATCCCGGTAAAAAGATTCTCCCAGAACGTGGTCAAACCGGACACCCAAGCGGTCGTAAATGGATTGAAAGGCGGCGTAGCTGACTGCATTGATCTCTTCCCAGAGAGCCAGATTTTCGGGATCTCGGTTCTGGAGTTTGACCAATTCCTTTCGGGCTTCCTCCAGCTTTTCCGGATCTTCCTTGGACAACATAGAGCCCTGCCGGTAGAGGTTCTCCAGTTGCTCAATGGCATCTGGAGCGTTGGCATCCAGCTTGGCGTCAAAATGTCGGATGGCCATGATGAGGATCCCAAATTGGGTGCCCCAGTCCCCGATGTGATTATCCCGATGTGTTTTGGCGCCCTGATATTCGAGCAGACGGCTCAAGGCCTCGCCGATCACCGTCGAACGAATGTGACCTACGTGCATTTGTTTGGCAGAGTTGGGGGAGCTGAAGTCCACCACAATGGTCTTGCCAACATGTGCATGACAGGCGGCCTTTTGCAAGGTCTCCCGGTCCGTCAAATGCCCGAGCCACTGATGATAAAATGAAGGAGTGAAGCGAAGATTAAGGAAACCTGGCCCCGCAATTTCAATCTCCACATCCTCGGCTGGCAAATTATCGGCAACCAACAAGGCTTCCAATAATTTTGCACCCAGTGCCCGTGGATTGGTTTGATTTTTTTTGGCATACGGAAGCACACCATTTGCCTGAAACTCCCCGAATCTAGCATCAGCGGGGCGTACATCCGCAGAAAAATCCTCACCAAACTCTTCCAGCTGGTGTGCGATGTCCGTGATCGTTTCTTCTAAATATTCAGCGATATAAAATGGCCAATTCATTGCGGTGTGTAGGCGAAGGTTTCCGGGCACAGGGGTCAAGATTTGAATGGGAAACCTTTGCAGATACTTGACTTGTTTCGCCAGTTTGCGAGATTGGGCGGCTCCAAACCCCGTGTAATTATCAACCCTGCGAAACCATCGCTATTATGAAATTAAACAAAAGCAGTATCTCCCTTGCCCTGGCCGCAATCCTCCTCGGCGCTTGTGACACGACTCAACAATCGACCTCCACTTCCGGCAGCGGGACAACGCCTCCAGCCCAGACTGGTACGGACTCCTCCCCAGCAACAACAGGTACGGAAACTGCCCCTACCACCACCACAGAAACCACACCTCCAGCCCCTGCTCCAGCCAAACCGACAATGTCTATCGAGAAAGAAGTCTTTGGGAAAGTGGACTCAAAAAATGTCCACCTCTACACCCTCACCAATAAAAATGGTGCCATCTGTAAAATTACCAACTACGGCGGAATCGTCACCGACATTCAGGTACCCGACAAAAGGGGAAAACTGGACTCTGTCATCCTCGGCTTTGACAGCCTGGAAAAATACCTTGAAGGCCACCCCTACTTTGGCTGCATCACCGGAAGATACGCCAACCGCATTGCTGAAGGTAAATTTACCATCGATGGAAACGAGTACACACTGGCAACCAACAATGGGGACAATCATCTCCACGGTGGCGAAAAAGGCTTTGATAAACAAATTTGGAAAGCCAAAGAAATCCAGACCGCCAACCATGTCGGCCTCGAACTCACCCGCACCAGCCCCGATGGCGAAGAAGGATACCCAGGCAATCTGGACACCACCGTCACCTACAAGTGGACCAATGACAACGCTCTGGAAATCGACTACAAAGCCAAGACCGACAAGCCTACTGTCCTCAACCTGACCAACCACTGCTACTTCAACCTTACCGGAGGCAAAAAGGACATTCTCAACCACAACCTGACCATCACTGCCAACCGCATGGTGCCAACCAATGACGCCGGCATCCCCACCGGACGCCTCATGAACGTCGCCGGTACTCCCTTTAACTTCACCACTCCCCACCCAATCGGCCAACGCATCAACACCAACCACATTCAGATCAAAAACGGCATAGGCTACGACCACAATTGGGTCCTCAACAATCAGGACGGCGACGTTGCCCTGGCCGCAAAAGTATCGGAATCCTCCACTGGCCGCGTCCTGGAAGTACTGACAGACCAGCCCGGTATTCAATTCTACACCGGCAACTACCTCGACGGCAGCCTCACCGGACGTAACGATGTAAATTACAAACACCGCTACGGCTTCTGCCTGGAAACCCAGATCTATCCAGACTCCCCGAATCAGGAATCTTTCCCCAATGCGATCCTGCGTCCCGGCAAAACTTACAAACACCACTGCACGTACAAATTCTCGGTCGCCAAGTAACTGGAGCGACCTCCTATTTGAAATTATGGAAATGGGCAGGTAGGTCTTCTTTCTACCTGCCCGCTTAATTTTATAAATGAAAGCCATCAAATATATTTTAGCCCACATGAGAACGATTCAAGGTCGTCAGCATGTGGTCATTTTCCGTAATTTCTTTATCGTACTTACCATCATTGTTTTCATTAATTCCCTGCTTTTTCATGGAATCATGGAAAGAGAGCAATTCCTGATTTCAGAAGGGAAAAATCAAAATCTGGATAACGACATTTTTATCGCAATTTATTGGGTATTGATTACGATGTCGACTGTTGGTTACGGAGACATTACTTTTGAAACACATCTAGGACAATTTTTCTCGTTATATGTGATGATGTCTGGAGTAATCTATTTATTTATACTCCTGCCCTTCTCCTTCATGGAATTTTTCTACAAACCTTTGGTAAAACTACAAAGTGAATCCAAGGTACCCAGATTAGCATCAGAAAGTCTTACCAACCATGTCATTCTAACCTGTTACGACAGTATCGCCAAAAAACTCGTGCAAAGACTACATGAGTTCAGTTACGATTATATATTCTTGTTAAACAATCTGGAAGAAGCAATTGAACTGGTTGATCAAGGTATCCCAGTAATTTTTGGCCCCTTTGACGACCAACAGTCTTATTCAAATGCGGGGATTGAGAGGTCTGCCATGCTTCTGGCTACGTCAAATGATGTGACCAATACGAACATTGCCTTTATGGCTAGAGCAGCTCGCCCTGATAATGACTACAAAATTGTCTCCCTCTCCTCGCATCCATCATCGGATGACGTTCTGGAGCTGGCAGGGAGCAGCTACGTGCTCAAACTCCCTCACAAAATGGCGGAGTTCTTTGTCACCCGAATCACTGGCGGAGAACGTCACGCCCACATCGTTGGACAATTCCAGGAACTCAAGATTGCCGAAGCCCGAGCCCGCCGAACCAGCCTCATTGGCAAAACGATCATCAACAGCAAACTCCGTGATGACTTTGGGCTCATCGTCCTCGGAACTCTGGAGCATGGACATTTTGAATTCGCCAATCTGAATAAGCCGATCACAGAGGCCACCACGCTGCTGATGGCAGGCACGCAAAGGCAATTCGCAGACTACAACCACCACTTTAACCCAGAGGGCAAAGCCAGTGCAAAATGGGAAAATGTCATCATCATTGGAGGTGGCCGGGTAGGCAAAGCCACGGAAGAAATCCTTCGGGAGCACGACATTCCCCATGTCCTGATCGACAACCATGAGGAAATTGCTCACACCATTCCCAATGCGATCTGCGGCAATGCTGCCGAACTGGAAGATTTGAAAAGAGCAGGGCTGGAGAAAGCCACGGCCATTATCATTACCCCACATGATGATGAATTGAACATCTTCCTCACCATCTACTGTCGAAAACTCCGGCCGGATGTGCACATCTTCAGCCGTGCCAGTTTGGAGCGAAACGTAGATCCTCTCAAAAATGCCGGAGCCAACTTTGTCATCTCCTACGACGGCACAGGTGCCAACTCCATCCTCAACCACCTCTGCCCCGACAACCTGATCACGATTACCGAAGGGCTCGACCTTTTCCGTTGCCCAACCCCGGAACCCCTCTGGAACAAAACCGTGCAGGACAGCCGCATTCTTCCCGACATGCAATGTATCGTCGTCGCACTGATCCACTACGGCAAAATGAAAGTCAACCCAACCGCCACTCAAATTTTGCCCAAAGACAGTGAACTCATCCTGATGGGCAGCACCGAAGCCGAACAGAATTTCAAAAAGTTTTACGCAGCAGAAACCAAGCCGACGCGATACAGGAGCCAGGTTCCGTTGGATATCTAATATGAACATCATCATCATTGGTGCAGGTGAAATCGGCCGCCACATGGCTGAAAAACTGGCCAACAGAAATCACAACCTCTGTGTCATTGAGAAGGACGAAAGCACGATTGAAGACCTGGCGGAAATTCTTGATGTAAAGTTTCTGCATGGGGAGGGGGCTTCCATAGAAATCTTATCCCAAGCAGACACTTCCCGGTGCGAACTCTTTCTAGCACTGACCAGCGATGACAACTCCAACCTCGTTGCCGCCTCCATTGCCAAATCTCTGGGGGCAAAAAAGGCAATCGCCAGAGTAAGCCCCCAAACGTACTCCGAGCAATGGAAGTTCAACCATAAACGCCATTTTTGCATCGATCATCTATTCTGCCCCGAAAGGCTCACCGCGGTAGATCTGGCCAAGTATGTTCGCAATCCGGAATCCGTAGCCGTGGAAGAGTTGGCCAATGGGCAAATTGAACTGCAGCAAGTCCTCATTGCCCCCAATTGTAAATCCTCCAACATCCAGATTCGGGACATGAACTTACAGGAAAGAGTTCGTATCACCCTCATTC
This sequence comes from uncultured Opitutales bacterium, assembly GCA_964432425.1. Lineage (GTDB taxonomy): Bacteria > Verrucomicrobiota > Verrucomicrobiia > Opitutales > JABJCN01 > JAYPDO01. The sequence goes on from CAYSOI010000015.1 coordinate 18,649, forward strand.
AACGAAACGGAAAAAACATCATTCCTCATGCCGGAGAAACCCTTCAAACAGGAGATCTTGTCACCCTGATCGGAAGACCACCCCAGCTGGAGAAAACAGTTACCACCTTCAATGAGCAATCCGCTCCGCCAGCCAAGCAAAATGTCGTCATTCTGGGTGGTGGACAATATGGATACGCACTGGCAAAACTCCTCGAAGGGGCTAACTGCAAGATTCGCCTGATGGAGAAAGAGCGGGAACGTGCCCAGGAACTCTCCGAAATCCTCTCCAATTCCATAACGATTCTCAACGTAGATGGCACATCTGTTCGGGACCTCCGGGAAGAACAAGTGGATGACGCGGACTTCTTCATCGCCGTTACCGGAGAAGACGAAGACAACATCATGATGTGCCTTCAGGCTAAGAATCTCGGAGCAAAGCACACCATCGCCCTGGTACAACGTTCCGACTATGCCAATTTCATCACAGAACAAATGGGAATCAGTGCCGTTGCCAGTCCCAGAATTTCCACAAGCCGCGAACTTCTACAATTCGTCACATCCGAACGCTGGCAACATGCCTTTACTCTCACTGACGGCATCGAAGTCATTGCCTTTCCGATTACCGCTAAAAGCCCGATAGTGAACAAGAAATTTACCGAAATCCCCCACATTGAAGGCGCCCCCTTTATCACCATCATCCGGGATACAGGAGCCTTTGTCCCCATTGGCAAAGATACCATTACTCAAGGGGACACTCTATTCGCAATTGTGACCCCCGAATCCAGAATCAGGGCGATCAAAGCCTACACCCGATGAATCTTAGACTCATTAGCCGCATACTTGGTCTGCTGCTATTGCTTTTGAGCCTCTTCCTCCTCATCTGCATCGGCTATGCCTACTTTCAAACACCCCGAGAATACGTAGCGATTGAAGCCTTGGGCAAAACCGTGGCCTTCCTCATCTTGTTCAGTGCTCTCTTTTTTACTCTGGGAAAGAACACCAGCCCACTTCTCCTACGAAAAGAAGGCATTGCAGTCGTAGGGCTTAGCTGGATTTGCTGTGGCTTGGCTGGAGCCATGCCCTATTACCTGATGGATGGAGGTCTAGGCGTCACAGATGCACTCTTTGAATCCATGTCCGGCTTCACAACCACCGGAGCCACCGTGATTACCAACCTGGATATCTACCCACGAAGCATACTCCTCTGGAGAGCCCTGACCCAATGGCTGGGCGGCTTGGGCATCCTCGTTCTCTTCGTTGCCCTGCTCTCCTATCTGGGAGTCGGTAGCAAAGCCCTATTTTCCCATGAATCCTCCGCCCAATCCACCCAAGGCCTCCAAGCCCGCATTCAGGATACTGCCACCCGGCTCTTGCAAATCTATATCTTCTTTACCCTGACTTGCTTCCTCGGTCTCGTCCTATTGGGGATGACCCCATTTCAAGCCCTCACCTATACGATGACTGCGATTTCTACGGGCGGATTCGGAGTCGATAACACCAGCATTGCTGCCTACAACAGTCCCGCCATAGAACTCTGGCTTACCCTGTTCATGGCCTTGGGAAGCATCAGCTTCATACTTTACGCATGGCTGCTGCAAAGAAAATGGAATCGCTGGAAAATGGAAGAAGAAGCCCCTTGGTTTTTATGCATCATCCTGGTGGCAACCCTTGCCATCTGCACTGATTTGATCCTGCGAGATCCAGCACAACCCCCAAGTCTCTCTACCCTTAGACAAGCCCTGTTTCACGTCGTATCCATCATGACCACAACCGGATTCGTTGCATCAGATTACAACCAATGGGACCCATTTTCCAAATTCCTGCTCCTGATCCTCATGTGCATCGGAGGATGTGCCGGCTCAACCGCAGGAGGATTGAAAGTCGGCCGATGGATCCTCTTTGCCAAAATTCTCAAGCTACAAACCATCAAAGCCTACCGCCCCACCCAAGTATTTGCCCTCCGGCTTAACGGCCAGATCATCAAAACCGAAGCCCGGGCTCAAACCCTCTTTCTCCTGACCTTGGCCGGAGTCACCACCATCGCCAGCACAACCCTAATCAGCGTAATGGAACCTAACCTGGATATGGAAAGCAGCCTCTCCGCAACCCTTGCCTGCCTCTTCAATATTGGTCCAGGACTCGCCAAAGTTGGACCCACAGAAAACTTTGCCTTCCTCACTGCCCCCTCCAAACTCCTCCTCTCCCTCCTCATGCTCCTGGGCCGCCTCGAATTCTTCGCCATCCTCGTCCTCTTCTGCCCAACCCTCTGGAAAGCCTACTGATCCGCATCAAAAGGAATGCCGCTTTATCAATTGCTGAAGAACAGGAGGTGTAATCAGACAGGTCGCCAGGCAAACCAGAACCATGCTTGCATAAAGTTCATCGGAGATGGGTGCGTTCTGTGAACTGTTTCCGGCTTTGGCCACCACCATGGCAATCTCCGCCCTGGGGACCAGACTAACTCCCACTAATAACGCGGCAGACCAGCCCAGTTTGGTCAAAGTCGGTATGATCGCTCCAAGGACTTTGCCGATAATGGCGACCAACAATAAAACCAATGCCCCGGAGGAAGCATGCTGTAGAACCTCTGGATTGATTTGAAAACCTATGGAAATGAAGAAGAAAGGAGTGAAAATCTCATAGATGGGCTCACAGGAGGCATCTTCCTTCACCGCATTAGGATCACGACTGAAAATCAAGCCGGCAAACAATCCTCCGATCGCCATTGAAAATCCCAGCCAACCAGCTAATGCCCCAATGATAAACCCACTGCCCAGTAGAAAAACCACCGGATGAGAATAACGACCAAAAAATTGGCTGATTGGCTTTTCCAGATAGTTCGCAAAAAGAACACACAGAGAAGCGAAAAGAAAGCCTCTGAATAACAGGGCACTCAACGCTTTCGCTGCACCCACTTCCATCTCATGAAGTGAACCTCCTTTCTCAAGAATAGGTACGAGGGAAAACAATATCACTAGCAGCATCACCGTGGAAATATCATCCAATTCTGCAGTGTCCGTGACCAGCTCCCCCAAATCTGTACGCAATCGCTTGGCTTCCTGCCAAACAGACATGGACACCCCGATGCTAGTGGCGGTCAGAGCAGTTGCCACAAAGAGCGAAGGAATCAAATTCATGCCCAACCAGTACCGGGTGGCGATGTAACCCAGAAGGCCAGACAAGCCAACATTAAATACCCAGACCCAGACCGCGTTGGGCAATTGTTTAACCAAGCCCTGAAAATTACTTTCAAGACCCACTCTAAAAAGCAAGCATACCACACCGATTTCCCCTAGAATCTCAAGAGTCCACACTCCCTCGTGATTCAAAAATCCCATCCTGTCGTTTTGCCATCGCAGAAACAATCCCATCAAGAGATATCCTACAACCGCAGGAAAAGAACATTTCCTCTCCAGAGCCCGTAAAAAGAGCACACCCAAAATGACTAATCCAATCGTCAGGATAAACAGGGGTTTATCTGAAATGGCGGCAATCATAAATTTTCAGCAACTTGAACCAGGTTATATAATATAGCAAATCCGGTCGACCCAAATTGTGGTGGCAAATTTTACTGAAAAACTCGATCAACGAAATCCGCCGGCGTCGTACTTTTCCCAGAATTTAGCTGGATGCATTTTCGACTCAAAGGAATCTCCCAATTCTTTAATGGATGGCATCAACCGGAAGATATCCATACCCTTCTGAATTCGGCTTGGAGTAAAGAGAAGGCGGGTCAACTTCAGGCCCGCAAGGGGAGTCAAATCTTCCACCCGGGTTTCCGCAATGTGAATTCGTTGCAGCCGGGAAGCACTGGCTAAAGGTGTGAGGTCCTTGACCCTGGTGCCCCGCAAAGTGACGGATTCCAGAGGGAGCGTACCGAGAACAGTGATGTCCTCCACATCCGTATCATTGAGCCAAAGTCCTGTCAAAGGCATGCCGGCAAGAGGGGACAAGTCCGTCACCCGGGTCTCCGGCAAATACAGTTCCCGCAAAGGCATCCCCTCGAGCCCCTTCAAACTCCGCACCCTTGTATTATTTAAATAGAGCATTTGAATGGGAGCACCTTTCAAGGGGGTCAAATCCTCCACCCGGGTTTGCTCCAGAGCCAAGATATCCAGAGGCATCCCCTTCAACGCAGAAATGTCGGAAACCCGCGTCCCGCTTAAATCAAGACGCTCCAGGGGAAGACCCTCCAACATGGTAATGTCCTCCAAAGGCAAACCCGCCAAAGACATGGCCACCGGAACACCGGATGGGTCCATCTGGTACTGAACCCCCTCTTTGTACTCCGGATTCTTTTCCCGGAACAATTCCTCCAGCAATTCCCGTATGGATCTCTGGTCTTCCACCACTTCCTCACCGCCAACCCCGGAAGTTGCCCCCACTTGAGCTACCTCTTCCGGTTTTTCCGCTTTATCGGAATTCTGAGGCTGGGCCTCTTCATCTTTGGGTTCCGGAGAACTACATCCGAACAAACCCATTAACAACAAACCTGGTAAGAACAGTCGATTCATGCCCTCTCTACATGAGCAACCCATTCAGCAATGCAATGGAAAACCCTGATCCGACTCAGAAAAAAACTTGAAAGGGCAGACTCACAGCTATTCACACAACACACACCTTCAACCCAGCCACCCTCCACCCAAGGAATCCAAATCATGAACCGACGCACCTTCGTACAGTCCACTCTCACCACCGCCGCTGCCGCAGGCTACACATGGTTTGATGTCCCCCAACTCATGGCCAAAGCCAGTGCCCGGGATGCTTCTCTCAAAAAGTATGGAGGCTTTCCCATGGGCATACAAACCTACTCCCTGCGTGGATTCGGGGCGGACGAAGCCTTCCAAAAAATTAATGAACTGGGGCTGCACTGGATCGAGCCTTACCGCGTTCACTACCCGCCGACCACAGATCCCGCAGCCATCAAAAGGATGAATGCCAAACTCCAAAAGCTCGACCTCACCGTCAGCTCCCACGGAGTCCATGGCTTCTCCAAAAACCACGAAAAAAACGAACTTCTCTTCAAATTCGCCAAGCTGGCCGGAATCCGCAATATTTCTGCCAACCCTTCCCCAGACTCCTTCGATAGCCTGGAAAAACTTGTCGAACAATACGACGTCCGCATCGCCATTCACAACCACGGCCCCGGTGCCCTTTACGACAAACTCGAAGACGGCCTCAAAGCCGTCAAAGGCCGCGACCCAAGAATCGGATTCTGCGCCGACCTCGGCCACTACATCCGCTCCGGCATCCAACCTGAAGACGCCATCGAAGCCCTGACCGGCCGTCTTTTCGGCGTCCACCTCAAGGACTTCGCTGAAATGAAGAAACGAACCAAAGGCGTCATCCTCGGAGAAGGCCACATGGACGTAAAAGCTACCTTCCAAGCCCTCCGCAAAGCCAAATTTCCCGCCGACGGAGCCCTTTCTCTGGAATACGAAGAAAACCCGAAAGATCCCATCGCCGACATCCAAAAGTGCCTGGCCGTCGCCTCCAAAGCCGCCCAAGCCGCACTCAAAGAAGCCTAGCCCCCTTTCTCCAGAAAACCGCGTTCTTTATCCACACAGGACGCAGGGTTTGTGTATTCTCCTGATAAGCCAGAAATGACCCATTGGCACTGCCGGAGATAGGTCGTATAGGACTTATAAGACCTATGAAACAAATGCCTGCCAGGTCTACGAGGATACCGGAAGCCTACACGCAACTCACAATATCCCCGTTGTGCTGTCAGTTCCTATCTGGCAACAATGCCATTGGCGATCCGCTGCGCCTCCTCTTTTGAGAAATTGCCAGCAATCACAGCTTTGCCGCCACTGATCTTCTCCCGTACAATGGGAGCACTCAGCAGACGGCCATCCACAAGAATGGCCAGGGGCTTAGTGAGATGGTTCTGGGTAGCCGTTGCGAAGCGCTGCGCTCCAGCTTTCGTGAACTGAATCTCGATCTGAGGCCCATTGGCTCCCTGAATGACACGGGCCGACGCCACATCTGCATTGGAGAGGAGGACATCATTGGAAATGTAGACCGGATTCTCTGATCCAGGCACCATCATTTGTGTGAGCCCAGGCCCAGAAGATTCCGAACCTGACCGGAACTCCAAAGTGACGGGCTTACGCTGGGGCTCCATTGTACAGCACCCTGTAAGGATGACCATAATTACTAAATTTTTCATGGCAGCTTCTGTTTCTTAACGAACAACTCCAATCTCCAGCAAGCCAATTGGAAATGGATGCAAGAGCAAGCAGGAAGGCAGCAAATATAGTTTTTACACTAATTTCAACAATACAGAAGAACTGACGAGGTGCACACAACTTAACCAGAAAGTGGTCAGTTTTTGTCCACTTTTGAACTTCTGGGAAGAAAGCTTTGCGGTGGGAGGCGGGATTTTGCATGAAAGGCGGAGTTTGACTACCCGAATTATGCAGCAAACAAACTCACTTCGCATTGGAGTATACCTTCTCTTCGCCACTTCTTCCATTCCGGCAGGTGCACAGGAAGAAGACTCAGACATTCAGGAACTGGGGGCACTTTTTGTAACTCCATCGAGAACGGCGGAGACGGATTTTGAGGCTCCGTATCATCTGGAAAGGATAGATGCAGTGGAGTTGATGGAGCGTTCGGTGCGAAGTGTGCCGGAAATTTTTGAGCAAACTCCGGGAGTGGTGGTGCAGAAAACAGCTCATGGACAAGGATCGCCGTACATTCGTGGAGTGACGGCCTATCATAATCTTTTCCTGATTGATGGAATTCGTCTCAACAATGCTGCGTTTCGGTCGGGGCCGAATCAGTATTGGAATACGATTGATTCGCAGGGACTCAGTGCGGTGGAGTTGGTGAAATCGCAAGGTTCAGTACTGTTTGGGAGTGATTCTGTGGGTGGAACTGTCCAGGCATTTACCCGTAATCCGATTTATGCGGAGGAAGGTTCACTCACAACTGGGCGTAGTTTCTCCCGTTACGCCACTGCGGAGAATAGTTTTATCCAGAGAGGGGAGTACTCGGTGAGTGAAGCCGGGAAATACGGCCTGATTCTTGGCGGTACGTTCAAGGATTTTGGAGACATTGAAGCGGCGGATCTTGGCACACTGCCATGGACGGGCTATGATGAATGGGACATGGATGCCAAGTTGGAGTGGTTTCTCAATGAGGACACGAAGTTGACGGCTTTTCATCAGCAGGTGCATGTGGAGGATGCCTGGCGGGTTCACAAAACCATACACTCCAGAAGTTGGGCCGGAACCAGCGTAGGCAGTGAACTGGCTCGCATTCTGGACCAGGATCGGGAGCTTACCTACATTCAGCTCGAAGGGGTTTCCACCAGCCCTCTGTTTGAGAAATACAAATTGAGCCTTTCCCATCACCGCCATCAAGAGGAGCGTTTTCGGGAAAGATCCGGAGACCGGTTGGACCTTCAGGGTTTTGAGTTGGATAGCTATGGAGCCTGGGCTCAGTTGGAGAAGTCGTTTGCCAATACAGACGTGATCTACGGAGCCAGTTATTATCAGGATCAGGTGGATTCCTATAAACATAGTTTAAACACCGACCGAAGCATCAGCAGTACCGCCATTCAAGGACCGGTCGGGGATGATGGCACTTATCATCTGGGCAGTCTTTTCTTCAACAACTCCACCCCTCTGAGTGATAGCCTGCAGGTGGATTGGGGCGGTCGCTACACCTACGCAGAAACCAAAATTGAAAAGGTCAAAGATCCCCAATCGGGCAACCAGATCTCCATTGATGATGACTGGGACAGCATTGTCGGAAGTGGCCGCTTCACCTATCTATTGGACAAAGCTGGCGAATACCGTCTCTTTGGTGGCCTGTCCCAAGCATTCCGGACTCCCAATTTCTCCGATCTTTCCAGGCTCGATTCGAACCGAAGTAATGAAATCGAAACTCCTTCGCCCAATCTAAAACCGGAAAAATTCCTGACTTCCGAGATCGGGATCAAGGTAGAGAAGGAACGCTACAGCGGAACTCTTTCTTATTTCTACATGGATGTGAAGGATATGATTCTCCGTACTCCGACCGGCAATATTGTCGATGGAGATGAGGAAGTGATCAAAAGCAACATCGGCGATGGCTATGTCCAGGGCATCGAGTTGGCCGGAACCGTGGAACTCGATGACGCCCTCTATCTTTTCGGTGGGTTTGCCTATCAGGATAGCTCTGTTTCGACCTACCCGACCTCCGCTCCAATCCTGGAAGATGAAGTGTTGAGCCGCCTCATGCCGACCAATGGTCATATCGGAGTTCGCCAATACATGAAGGACAACAAACTGTGGCTGGAAGGGCTAGTCACCGTCTTCGGAAAAGGGGACCGCCTGAACACAAGAGACTCCCGGGATACCCAACGCATTCCTCCCGGTGGCACTCCTGACTACTGGCTGGCCACTGTCCGGGGTGGGTATTGGTTCCGCGACAATATTCTCCTCACCGCTGCCGTGGAAAACATCTTCGACGAAGCCTACCGTGCCCATGGTTCCGGGCAAAACGAGCCGGGAAGAAACTTTGTCTTCGGAGCGGAAATTCATTTCTGATACCAAATGATTGAGCCTTTGTTGATCGGGTCGGGGACGGGCTCGAACCGTCTCCCTCCCACACCACCGGAC
>CAYSOI010000016.1:0-21291 GCA_964432425.1 uncultured Opitutales bacterium
GATCAATAACAATCCTGCGAACGACACCAATGGACTCTATGATATCTTTTTACGCCAACGGGATACTGGCGATATTCAACTAGTCAGCGTTAATTCAAAAGGAGAGCAGGCCAATCGTAACAGTCAGGACCCCTTTATCAGTGCGGATGGTCGTTATGTTGCCTTTTCCTCATTCGCAACTAATTTGGTCGATGGAGATGTCGGCGGCTACGCAGATATCTTTGTCCACGATGTCGAAACCGGTGAAACGGTTCGAGTTTCTCGCCGTATCTTTAACCAGGGAGATATCGACTATATACTGGAAGCCGATGGCTCATCTTTTTATCCCACTCTGAGTGCCGATGGCAGGTTTGTCGTGTTTACCTCCTTTGCCAGAAATCTGGATGATCGGTACATTGGCCTGTTTCCTCCGGGTAGTGCCCAAATTCAGCACATCTATCTGCATGACCGTTGCTTCGATAACGATTTCAACAATATCGACAACCCAGGCAATACACGGACTTATTTGCTCAGCGTGGCTTCTGATGGGCAGACCATTGCTCTGGATAACAGCAATACCCCCCGGATCAGCCTGGATGGGCAATGGTTGGTCTTCTCCTCCTATTCCAAAAACCTCAATCCCGGGATTACGGAGGATGGAGTGTTTGAGGCTAACCCTACACTGACACCTAATGACTTTGAGCAAGTTTACCGGCGCCGCCTCTTTGAGGGCTTCACTTCGGAAGGCACATACGATGATTGGAACCCCTTGGACTCAAGTGGCAATAATCCCCACAATCTGGCTCACACTCTCGAATTGCTCAGTCTCAATACTAACGGTGACATTGGTAACAGTGACAGTTACCAGCCTGCTGTAAATCAGGATGGCACTGAAATCGCATTCACTTCGGAAGCGACGAATCTGGACCTGCGAATGGCGGATGAAAATGAAGTGCCCGATGTCTTTGTTCGTAGCTATCAGGACCAGGGGTTAGGAAAAACTTTTCGAATCAGTATTTCTTCCGGCGGCAACGAAGCCATTGATATTGAAGAGGGCGTAAGTTCGGCTGCAGGAAGTATTGAGCCCTCCATAGATAGCACTGGCCGTTTTGTGGCATTTAGATCCAATTCGGATAGCATTACACAATTAGCTCCACTGGTGAATGGATCCTCGGATATTTTCCTCCATGACCGGGATTCGGATGGCAATGGCCGTTATGATGAAGTGGAAAACAGTGGAACTACGACAGAAGTTGTCAGTGTGAATCGATTTGGTCACCCTGCCCGTGGTTTGATTGGTGCCACGGATACCAATGGCACTCCCTTTATCTCCAACTCCTATTTCGGAGTACCTACACCATGGGCTGCACTATTCTCTTCCTCCTCCAGTAGGAATCCCAGTATTAGTGGTGACGGGCGATTTGTGACTTTTGAGACCGACTCGGATGATGTCGGTGGGTTACGGTTTGGGCGTACCAACCTCTTTCCATTGGATACCAACGGGGTTCGTGACATCTTTATGTTCGACCGCAATGTGGTGACCCAATCCGGTAACTTTGGCTCGGGTACAGATGATCCCGATTTGCCAGACCTTTTTCCTCCTTTTGTTCAAATTTTGACACCAGTAAACGGCAGCCAGTTCACCATTGGCTCCAAGTTCTTTCTGACCGCCTTTGCTACAGATACCCGCTCGACAACCGCGGACAACCCAGGCGTTGTGAAAGTGGAATTTATCATCAATGGCGAAGTTGTTGCGGTGGATGAATCTTCTCCTTATTCGACCACTTTTACTCCTAAGGATGCAGACATATACAGTATCCGTGCACGGGCAACTGATACGGACGGATTTGTTACCTTTTCAGATCCTGTCCAAATTGAGGCAGTGGTCAGCTCGGCCAGGCTTCCAGAGATCGAACTGATTTATCCCAGAGATGGACAAGAGTTTCTTACCGCTCAGGATGTGCCTCTCATTGCGGAGATTCCGGGTACACCTAATATTCCAGGAGCAACCTTTCAGTTCCTGGCCTTTTTTGTCGATGGAGAGGAAGTCTTTAATACGACAACACAAGCCAACACTTTCCAGCATCTGCACCAATTTGTGAGTGTAGGTGAGCACAAGCTCAATGCTGTCATTGCCTACTTAGCGCCGGGTCCAAACAACACACAAGTCAGTGCTCAGGCGATTTCCAACACCGTGACGGTGGAAGTGCTCTCCTCAACCGGTTCCCAATTACCTGTTGTCAATATTCTCTATCCACCGCCGACTCCTGCAGGCCAAGCTCCCATTGCCATCACTTCAGCTTCCACGGTTCGCCTTCTGGCCAATGCCAGTGATCCAGATGGGGACTTGGAGTGCGTACAATTCTACGTCAATGGCATCCCCGTCGGTGACAAAGTTTTCCGTTCCACCAGCCAAGCTCCTGCAGACTTTCCCTTCAGCGTCGAATGGAAGCCGGATTCTCCAGGCAAATACGTCGTCACAGCTGTAGCTCAGGATTCTGGTGGAAATCAAACCACCAGTTTTCCGGTTACCATCACTTCCACCAGTGGTATTAATCCGCCGACGACTTTCCTGACCGATCCTTTTACTCCTCCCCAAGCTTCTGTGGAGATCGGACCACAGGGGGAGATCACCGACATACATCTTTTGCCCTTGGAAAAAGGCGGAGCATTTGAAGCGGTTCCTGTAGTTCGGGTCTCGGGTGTCAAAGATATAGCCAAAGCCGAAGCCACGATTGATGGTTCTGGAGGTATCAGTAATGTGGATGTCATTTACGGAGGTTCCGGCTACACTCGTACTCCCTGGGTTACCATTGCTGGAGATGGTTTCGGTGCTTCAGCCAGAGCGGTTCGGGCAGACTTGGATGGCGATGGTTTTCGTGATGAAATCGGGTCTATTCTGATCACTAAGCCAGGAACGGGTTATACTGTCGCTAAAGTTGTTATCAGTGGAGGCCATAAAGATGCGACCGCCATTGCTGCAATTGATACGGACGGCAGCCTTCTTGAATCCTCGGTTCAAGTGGTTGAAGAAGGTTCTGGTTACTTGAATGGTGCGATTACTGAGATCAGCGTACTGAATCATGGATCCGGATATCATCTGGAATCCCCTCCTGCTGTATTTCTTGATGAACCTTTGAGCACTGACAGTGATGCCCGGCAGGCCGTAGCGGTTTCTGAATTAACCTTTGATGGCCGCATCAAACGCATTAAAATTCTGGATGGAGGCAGTGGATACAATACTCCACTTCGTCTGGAAGATACCGAGTGTGAAATGCAATCCAACGGTAGTGTACTGACATCCCAGGATCCCGCCTTCCTCAGTGATTTTGTAGACCCTTACTTTGTAAATTATGGCCCTACGGTGAATATTCTACAGGGGGCGGATATCGGTTATCCAACCCTAAGAATTGGGGGATCTACACTCAATAATGGGGTGTACACAGTTCTTAGTGTGGATCGTACAGGAGGTGTCCCCGAGTTGATCCTTTTCCCTGACCTTCAGGATGAAACCGTGACCGTGGAACTTTGGGCCGATCCTGCTCCTCCCCAAATCTTCATACAAGCTCCCCCTGAAACGGATGGCGTTCAGGCTACGGCAACGGCCAGTGTTTCCAGTCCCACGGTGCAGTTCAGCCAGGTATTGAAGATCATTCCCAACTTACCGGATGTACCCATTCTGGATGCTCAGGGTGTCGTTATTGGTTTTCAACCCCCTTCTCCACTGGTCGGAGTCCCTCTTTCTGCGACAGCTTATGATTCCGGACCCGATGGTATTCCAGGAAATGCGGATGACGGCATCATCACGAACATTGATTTTTATATCAACGGAACGGTATTGCCGGATGATGTTCTGCAAGCAACCAGTGACGGGGGAATGAATGTTTTTGCCATTTGGAAACCCTCTCAACTGGGGGTGCATGAAAGCATTGCCATCAGTGTGGATGATGATGGAAACAGTACGACATCCCGCCCGGTTGAGGTCTATGTCGACTATGAGGAACAGGAAGCGGAGACCTTTTCACCCAAAGTCTGGATTACTGGCCCCCATGACGGAGAAGTCTTCAACATTAAGCAGGACATCACGCCCCAAACTCCCGGTACGGGGCATGGCCAGACAGTTGTTACCATTGAACCCATCTTTATTGAGGTACGGGCAGAGCCAGGAGATACCCATGGCAAAGCCATTATTACTCAGGTGCAGCTCTATGGAAACAGTTCCTCCCTGGGCACATCCAATACATTCCCTTATCAATTTCAGTATCAACCGACTTCTCTGGGTCGGGTCGAATTTGTTGCTGAAGCGACAGACATTTTTGGAAATGTTTCTTACTCCGAGATTCACACCGTTACGGTGAGTGACGGGATTTATCCACTTCTGGATGGAGATAGTTTTGTGGGCAAAGGCCCCATTGTCAGAATCACTGAGCCAGCTAATGGGCAGGAGTATATCGTTTCCGGCTCACAAGGAGACCCGATCAACATCTTCGCCGATGCCTTGCCGAATCCGGATTTCCCCACCCATCTTATTTCCCAAGTTGAGTTCTTTGTAAATGGAGACTTCATCTTTGCTGACAATGTCTATCCCTACTCGACTCAGTTCTTCCCGCCAGGGAAGGGAGAATATCACATCCGGGTGGTTGCCAGAGATAGCCGGGGTATCCGTTCAGAAGATTCCTTTTCCGCAAACACGACGAGAAATGATGACGAGGCCGGGACCAACAACATCACCATCACAGTCATTGAAGATCCGGTACTGACTCCATCTTCCGGTTTAACTCCGGGGGACCCAACTTCCACCAATCCGGATGGAACTTACACCGAAGATCAGGACGAGGATTTTGTCATCCTGATTCACCGCGATTTTTATCTTCGGAATCCGACCACCAGTGAACGGGCCAACATGGTCAACCAGTTGCAATCCAAGGTGAAGACACGTGCTCAACTGATCCATGATATGCTCAAATTTGAAGAGAATACCCGCAATCTTGAGTCCTCCATGGTGCAATACATGATGACCGGATCCTGGCCAACCCGCCAGGAGGTCATGTTTAATGCATTTCTCTACGGCCAGGGGGCGGTCAATCCGATCACTGGCGACCCCATGCCGCTGGTTACTGCTGGAGGGAATGCCGTGGAACGCATCAACTTTTCCGCAGTCCCAAACCCCGAAACCAACCAGAGAAACAATAATAATAACAACGGAGGAAATTTTGGTGGGAATCAAGGAAATCAAGGTGGCTTTGGCCAGCAACAGCAGTTTCAGGTCACAGATTATCAATACACTTCACCCAATATTCAGTTCCCCAACGTCCGGGAAGCTGCCATCGGGGGTATTGACCGGGGAGATGAGGATACATCTTTCCAACTCTCCAATGCCAACCCAACTCCAGCGAACCCTCCCCAGACGGGAACGATTCTGGTCGGACCCTGGACGGGTCTCCGTGCCATCGGGATGTATTATTTCTTCCGAAACCATACTTTCTCCCGTCATGCTTACGATATCGATGAGAATGATGACGTAGGCACCAAGCTCTTCTTAAGGAAATACGGGGTCACTCCTTCGGCCCCTCAACAATTTCAATTAGAGAGGTTTATGGATAAGCCGTTTGAAGACAGGCAAGGGTATTTTCAGAAACCCGAAGGTATCGATGCTACGACCCTCAAGGCTATTGAGTATAACAACGAATCCCTTGCCGATGATATTCGCATCACCTTCATTCTGGATTTTGCCAGAGATAATGAGATTGAGACATTCGGTGGAGTGCCTATTACCAAAATCCAGGAACTTCTCTATCCACCGAACAACACCTTGGAGGACAATGCTTTGGCTCATTCCTTGTGGGTTGGTTTGGCAAGACAACAACCCGATGAGCAGGAATTTCTGGAGCTTCGTGAACAAGGCAGTTTATTGAACCAGATTGAGTACGTCTTGGAGTCTCCTGAGTACGCCAGCCGCTTTGCCTCTTCGACCTCTTCGTCAGCAACCAAGAATTCTTTGGCATCGAACTGGGCTTATGGTGCCCGGACTCTTGCTGCGGATTGGTTTAAGCATGAAGGGTTTGGTTACTTTTCTTCTCCGCAGATTACGGAGGGCTGGGTGATGCATCATGGTAAGAATGCAAGCACAGCCGGCTTGGGTTGGATCTATACCCCCTTTACCCAGAAGCCCGACTCCGTTTGGTTTTACCATGAAGATTTGGGTTGGTGCTGGACCTCCATCGCTGAGGGGGATCTGCTCTTCCCTTACCTTTATTGCAACGACAAATCCAGCTGGTTGTATTTCAATGATACCGTACCCGGTGATCCATGGCTCTATGACTACACGGCCGAGACCTGGACACAGTTGAAGTAATCACTTGGCGGGCATCAATATTCAGGTCCCTTACTTGTACAAAAGGTAGGGCTTCCGGCGTTCTTGAAATGCGGCTTCCTGTTGCGGTATGAGCTTCAGTAGCTCCTCAAGGGCAACACCTTCGGAGATTTGATCGAGGATTTTGGAATACCCGAGAAGGGTGTTCGCTTTTTCCAGATCAAAATCTTCCGGATGTAGTTTTTGCAGCAACCAGGCCAAACTGAGCCCTGTATCCACGGGGCGGAATGTGGACCGATCTGTGATGTGGAGATTGAGCCCGTGGCAGAGTTGGCCAGCAAATTTACTGGAGTTGGGGGTAAATTCAATCGGTAAGGCAGAGATACCGGGCAATTGGAGAGCATTGAATTCCTGAGCAAGGACCAGGTGATGGATCCATGGGGCTCCCAATCTTTCAAAAGGGGCATCGGTTCCCCGGCCCACGGAAACCTTGCAGAATTCGATCATTCCCACGGCAGGATAGAGGATGGCCTGGGTGAGGCTACGCATATTAGGGGAAGGGTTCCGCCAGGGGAGGTTGGTATGGTCCTGGAAGTATTCTCGACGCCAGTTTTGCAGGGGGATCACCATCAGGTCGGCATGAATGTGTTTCTCCATGTTGAACATTTTGGCCAATTCCCCAGCCGTCATTCCATGGCGGATAGGGATGTTGTGATAGCGTACAAAGCTCTCCTTATCCTCCAGTAGGAAACCATTTACGTTTCCTCCGATCGGATTGATGCGGTCCAGCACGAAGAATTTTTTCTTTTGCTCTGCTGCTGCCTCCATGCAATTGCCCATGGTGGAAAGGTAAGTGTAGTAGCGGCTGCCGATATCCTGGATATCGAAGACCAGTGCATCCAATCCAGCTAGTTGCTCCGGGGTAGGTTTCCGGGTTTTTCCATAGAGGCTGTAAACGGGAAGTCCGGTTACTGGATCAATGGAGTTGTCGATATTAGCGACATCCAGTGTGCCTCGAATTCCATGCTCCGGGCTGAATAGTGCCCGCAGGTCCACATTTCTGGATTCGTACAATAAATCGATGGTAGCGATAGAGCGGGCATCTCTTCCGGTATGGTTGGTGATCAGGCCGACTTTGAGTTTATGCAGGGGCTTGAAGTTCTGACGCAGCAAATGATCAATCCCATTGAGTACTTTGGGTTTGTAGGGGCTCACTGATTCCGCGACCAAGGTTCCCAGTTTTCTTCTCAATGGAACAACGGAGGACTTCAGATGCGGATGGTTGCGATTGGTCAGCAGAATGTAGAAGGATTGTGACTCTGCATCAATCCAGAGCGTAGGTCCAGTAAACCCAGTGTGCCCAAAAGAACCTACTGGATACAGATTCCCACGTGGGCTGCTGTAGCCAGTGTGGATATCCATCCCGTAGCCTCGTTGGTTGCCAAGCTCCTTGGGCAGTTGGTTTCTGCTCAAGAGTGCAACACTTTCCGGACTCAGCACCTGTACACCATCCAACTTACCCTGGTTTAACAACATCCGGGCAAAGCGTACCAAATCTCCAACTGTGGAGAAGACGCCAGCATGCCCGGCCACTCCGTCCATTCTTCGGGCAGTCGGGTCATGTACTGTTCCCCGGACAAGGGTCTGATTGGGGCCGGTGTGGTCTGTCGGGGCGACTCGGGAGAGGTCCTCCTGCAAGGGGCGATAGCCGGTATCACACATTCTCAGGGGCGTAAAAATATGATCTTGTGCATATTGCTCCAAGGGTTTCCCTGCCACTCTTTGGGCGATTTCACCGAGTAAGATGTAGTTGATATCACTGTAGATAAATTGAGCGCCGGGCTCCCTCCGTAGAGGTTGTTTGCAGGCCAACTGGATCGCCGTAGAACTTCCTGCCCAGTCATTACCCAGCGGCAGACCCGGAGGCAATCCAGAGGTGTGAGTGAGAAGGTGGTGAATGGTGATCGCCTCTCTGGAATCTCCCTTGAATTCCGGGATATGCCTGAAAACCGTTTCCTCCAGGTTCAGCAACTTTTGTTCCGCCAATTGCAAGATAGCCGGTGCAGTTACCAGAACTTTGGTCAACGAGGCGGTGTCATAAAGTGTATCCACTGTGTTCTTTTCTTCCTTCGGCAGCAAAGCACGAGCTCCATAAGCCTTTTGGAAGGGAGGGGAACCGAATCGCTCGATGTGGAGTACCGCACCGGGTATGATTTTCTTTTCAACCTGTTCCTCAATAAGGGCATCAATCTCTGGAAGATCTGTGGCGCCGGGAAGAATTGCCGGCAGGATCTGGCCAAGTAGAATGGGAAAAAGAAGGCGGAAGAGACGGGTCATTTCAGTTTTTTTTGAGATATCTTAGGGGAAGCTTGAAATTTTTCAGGTTTTACGGTGTTGTCGCCCAATTTTGCGATTTTTTCACGATTTATGCCTAAACGAACAGATCTAGATACGATTCTAATTATTGGCTCAGGTCCAATCATAATTGGACAGGCTTGCGAATTTGATTATTCCGGGACTCAGGCATGTAAAGCTTTGAGGGAAGAGGGATATCGAGTTGTGCTGGCGAACAGTAATCCGGCCACCATCATGACGGACCCCGACTTCGCCGATGTGACATACGTCGAGCCGCTCACAGTGGAGGTGATGGAAAAAATTATAGAAAAGGAAAAACCGGATGCTTTGCTGCCAACTTTGGGTGGGCAGACGGGTTTGAACCTTTCTCTCGATTTAGCAAATGCCGGCATTTTGGAAAAATTTGGTGTGGAGTTGATTGGAGCAAATCAAGCTGCCATTGAGAAGGGGGAAGACCGGGAATTGTTCAAGGCAGCGATGTTGAAAATTGGTCTGGATGTCGCCCGATCCGCTACCGTCACCACTGTCGCTGAAGCCATGAAAGTGCAGGAAGACATTGGCGGGGACTTTCCCGTCATCATTCGTCCGAGTTTTACCTTGGGGGGAACTGGCGGAGGCATCGCCTACAACCTGGAAGAATTTGAGGAAATGGTGGGCAAAGGCCTGGACCTTTCTCCTGTGAACCAAGTGTTGGTAGAGGAATGTTTACTGGGTTGGAAAGAATACGAGATGGAGGTCATGCGGGATCACAAGGATCAATGCATTGTGATCTGTTCCATTGAAAATTTCGACCCGATGGGCGTTCACACCGGTGACTCCATCACCATTGCTCCGGCGATGACGCTGACGGACAAGGAATACCAGATCATGCGGGATGCCTCCTTTGCCTGTATTCGGGAAGTGGGAGTCGAGACCGGAGGCAGCAACATTCAGTTTTCCGTCAATCCTCTGACCGGGAGAATGGTGGTAATCGAGATGAATCCACGGGTGTCCCGGAGCTCGGCTCTGGCCTCCAAAGCGACAGGATTTCCCATTGCCAAGATTGCCGCTAAATTGGCCGTAGGGTACTGCCTGGATGAATTGCCCAACGACATTACCCGCGAAACGCCTGCCAGCTTTGAGCCGACCATCGACTATGTCGTCACCAAGATTCCTCGATTTGCCTTCGAGAAATTTCCCCAGACCGACCAAACCCTGACCTCGGCGATGAAATCCGTCGGAGAAGCCATGGCCATTGGGCGGACGTTTAAGGAATCTTTCCAGAAAGCACTGCGTTCCCTTGAAATCGGAGCCACCGGTTTTTCTTCATGGAAGGGGATCAATGAAAATGCGATACCGGAGCATTCCGAGCTTCAGGCCAAAATTCGCAAACCCTCCTGTGAACGGGTCTTCTACCTGCGTCTGGCTCTGTTGGCTGGAATGTCTGTAGAAAAAATCCATGAAGTGACGGGGATAGATCCGTGGTTTATTGATCAGCTTCGGCAACTGGTGGAGATGGAAACGTTCCTGCGAGGCCAATCCATTGTGGAAATAGATGTGGATGTCCTGAGGCGGGCCAAAGAGTGGGGATTTTCCGATGTGCAATTGGCCGACCTATTCCAATGCGAAATTCAGGAGGTTCATGACCGCCGGGTTGCATTGGGAATTGAAACACAGTTTCGCCTGGTCGACACTTGTGCCGCGGAGTTTTCCGCCAAAACCCCATATTTCTATTCCTCCTACGGAGATGAAAATGAACTCATACCCAGTGATCGCCGCAAGATTATGATTATTGGAGGCGGTCCCAACCGCATCGGCCAGGGTATTGAATTTGATTACTGCTGTGTGCATGCCTCTTTTGCACTCCGTGAGATCGGCGTCGAGACGGTCATGGTCAATTCCAACCCGGAAACCGTTTCCACAGATTATGACACTTCCGACAAGCTCTACTTTGAGCCCTTGACCCTTGAAGATATCAAGGAAATCTATCGCCAGGAAGGTTGTGACGGAGCGATTGTGCAGTTTGGAGGGCAAACCCCGCTGACTTTGGCTCTCGACCTCAAGAAGGCTGGTGTCAATGTGATCGGAACAACTCCCGAGGATATCGATATCGCTGAGGACCGTAAGCATTTTAAGGCCATTCTGGACAAGATTGACCTCCGGCAGCCGGATAACGACATTGCCCTGGAGCCGGCAGAGGCTGCCGAGAAAGCCGGAGCCATCGGGTATCCTGTACTTCTGCGCCCCTCATTTGTACTCGGAGGGCGGGGAATGTTTATCGTTTATGACGAAGAAGAGCTTCGCTCTGTCGTCGACGAAGTCTTTAGCGTAGCTCCCGGGAAACCCGTATTGCTGGATAAATTTCTTGATGAAGCGATTGAGCTGGATGTGGACTGCATCAGCGATGGAAAGATCTCCATAATTGGTGGTATGTTGCAGCACATTGAATATGCGGGAGTCCACAGTGGTGATGCCACCATGGTAATGCCGCCGCATTCTCTGGATGAAGATATGCTTAACATCATTCGGGCAGCGACCTATGCCCTTGCCAAAGAGCTCCGTGTCGTCGGGCTCATGAATGTGCAGTTTGCCGTCAAGGACGGGGAGCTGTTTGTGCTCGAAGTCAATCCCCGTGCCTCCCGTACCGTACCTTTTGTCAGCAAAGTGATTGGCCGCCCTCTGGCCAAAATGGCAGCAAGACTCATGGCCGGAGCCACCTTGGAAGAGCTTGGCTTCACAGAGGAAATTCAACCTCCATTCTGGGCCGTCAAAGAATCCGTCTTTCCCTTTTCCAAGTTCCCTGGGGCTCATGTGACCTTATCTCCCGAGATGAAAAGCACAGGAGAAGTCATGGGTCTGGATGAAGACTTGGGAGTAGCCTATGCCAAGTCTCAAATGGCCGCGAAACCTTCGCTGCCTCAATCCGGTAATGTCTTTATTAGTGTGAAGGACCGGGATAAGGATACGGCATTGGAGATTGCCCGGCAGTTGGTCGATCTTGGCTTCAGCATTTGTTCCACATCCGGCACCGCCAAAATCCTGGAAGAAGCCGGGCTGAAAGTGGAAGTCCTCTTCAAGATCGGTGAAGGACGCCCAACCGTGTTGGATAAGCTCAAAAACCAGGACATTGCCATGATCGTGAACACACCTTCCGGGCAAATTCCCCGCAAACACGAAAACCAGATTCGGACTGAGGCCGTGATGCGGAACGTCTGCATCATGACCACTTTGACTTCTGCCCAGGCTGCCGTGAACGGAATACGGGCCATGCGGGAAAAACCACTGAGTGTCAAAAGCCTCCAGGCCTACGGCAAAGAAGTTTAATCCCCACCCATGGGTTATGTCAGAATCTAAGGAAACCCCAACTTTGGTGGGCTTGTTATCCGGTCCGGATCGTCCAGGTATTGTCTCGAATATCAGTGGTTGGATCTACGACAATGGAGGCAATATACTCCACGCCGATCAGCACCATGACCATCTGGACAACGTATTCTTTCAACGTCTGGAATGGGACCCCGGAAACAATGAGCCACGGGAAATGTTAAACCGCTTTGCGGAAGCAGCGGAAGGGCAGTGGGGGATGACGACGAAAGTGGCTCTCTCCACAGACCGGCAAAAGGTGGCCATCTTTGTCTCCAAGCAAGACCACTGTTTTCATGATTTGCTGCAACGTTTCCGAGCTCATGAATATCGTGGGGATCTCATCTGCACCATTTCCAACCATCCCGACCTTCAGGAATATGCGGAGCGGGATGGCATTCCCTATCATTACGTTCCCATCAGCCGGGAAAACAAAGCCGCAGGGGAGGACCAGCAACTCTCCATTCTGGCGGACTACCAGCCCGACCTCATCATTCTGGCCAGGTACATGCAGGTGCTTTCCGGAAGTTTTCTGGAGCGCTGCGGTTGCCCTGTCATTAATATTCATCACTCCTCCTTGCCAGCCTTTGCCGGAGCCAAACCCTATCACCAGGCCTACCAAAGAGGAGTCAAAATAATTGGAGCCACTGCCCATTACGTTACTGAAGATTTGGATGCCGGCCCCATCATTCACCAGGATATTGCCCGGATCAGCCACCGGAGAAGTGTCCGGGAAATGATTCGCAACGGCAGGGATCTGGAGAAGCTGGTATTGGCCAACGCCGTACGCTGGCACTTGGAAAACCGTATTCTTGTCTTCGGTAACAAAACGATTGTTTTTGATTAATTCCTTACCAAAACCGCCGTCGAAAAAATGCTTCCGATAAAAGATTGCATTTTCAAGTGGCTTTGGTTTCCTGTCCCGCTCCATTTCTACTCTTACCACGTTTTTGACGTGCACAATAAACACCATGGAATCCATTAACTTTTCAATCAATCTTGCTCAAGCTGGTCCAGGCGGACCCAGCATTGTACCGCAACTCATCATGATGGGCTGTCTTTTCCTGGGCATGTACTTTTTGATCATTGCTCCCCAGCGGAAAAAACAAAAGGAAACCCAGAAGATGATCGATGCTCTGGGCACCGGGGATAAAGTCATCACCATTGGTGGCTTTCATGGCATCGTACAAAGCGTGAAAGACAACCGAGTGATCGTAAAGATCGCCGAAGGCACAAAAGTGGAGCTGGAAAAAAGTGCGATCCAGACCTGTGTGAACAAAGACGAAGCCGAGAAGTCCTCCAAGTCCTCCAAGTAAACCAATTTAACTCAACTGAACCCCTATAAATCACCCCCAAGCTTTACCTCCCATGACCGGAAAAATACTCTGGAAAGTGATCGTTAGCACCCTCGTTATTTTGTGGGCTGCTCTCAATCTTATACCCCTGCAAGATCAGGAATTTGGACCGTTTCTCACCAAGAAACAAAAAGCCTACAGCACAGATGCTGCCTTGGACACACGACTTGGCGGAGTGGTAGATGAAGCTCAGGCAAAAGTCGATAGTGGCGAAGAGCTCTCCATCTACCTGGCTTTGCTGAATATGGGCAAAGAAGGTTATACCTATTACGTTGAGGGCGCCGCCAGCCCACTTCCCGAAGGAAAGAAGCCCGAGAGTTTCCAGGAGTTTTCTCCTCTGGAAATTGAGAAGCGGGAAGATGGAAAATATTACGAAAGAAACTCCAAGGACCCTCTCAACAACGCCCGTTCCAAAGGAATCAACTACGTGGATTTCTTTCCAACTGTTGCTCACAAGTATGCCGACATTGCCAACCGTGACAAAAGGAACGAGGAACTGCTTCAGGAGTTGTTCAAGCTTTCCCGGGGCCGCATGCGTCTGGGCTTGGATTTGAAAGGCGGGATTGCTTACACCCTCAAGCTTGGAAAAGGAGAAGCGGATGACCAATTGATCTACTCCAATGCGGAAGAGCAGCTGGCTGACGTCATCCGGATTATGCGCAAACGTGTTGATGCCTTTGGTGTCTCCGAGCCCGTCATCCGTACCCGTGGCTACGACATGATTGAAATTCAACTTCCCGGTCTCAACTCCAAAGAAAACCCAGAAGCCATCCAAAATCTCAAGAAACCCGCCAAGTTGGATTTCCGAAAAGTGCACCGTACTGCCCGGGTGCTCTCACCTCCGGAAACCCCGGATAGCCCGGGTATCCCTGAACTGGAGCCAGGCTACACCTACCTGCGTTATGAAAATACCAACAAGGATACCGGCGAAACTTACGACATGTATCTACCTGTCGAGAAACGCCCTTATGCTGCTGGAGATATCGTAAAATCCGCTGTCGCTTCCTTGGATCAGAACGGACTTTCCTACCGGGTACTTCTCAATTTCACTGGTGATGGAGAGAAGAAATTTGCCGCCGTTACCGGAGAGATTGCTGCGGCAAATACTCCAAACAGCGGCCCTGGTCAGTTGGCCATCGTGTTGGATGGAGAAATTCGCAGTGCTCCCAGTGTCCGGAAAAAGATCATTGGTGGAGCTGAAATTTCAGGAACCTTTACTCAGCGGGAGGCAATTGATCTGGCCAATGTCCTGAACAATCCTCTCAGCGTGGAGCTGGAGCTGGGCGAAATGTATGAGGTCAGCGGCACTTTGGCAGAAGCTTCCAAGGAGAAGAGCCTCAACGCCGTGAAATGGGGAACCATCCTGATCATTGCCTTCATGATTATTTATTACTTCGCAGGAGGTATCGTCGCGGTGGCTTCCGTGATCATGAATGTTCTCCTCGTTCTTGGGGTGCTGGCCAGTCTTGGAGCTACCGTTACTCTCCCCGGAGTGGCGGCACTTGTTTTGACTGTGGGTATGGCCGTGGATGCCAATATCCTCATTTTCGAACGGATTCGTGAAGAACTCCAAATTGGCAAAAGCCTCCCCAATGCATTGGAAGATGGCTACAATAAGGCGTTCTCGACCATTATCGATGCGAATATTACAACCCTCATCACTGCCGGCATCCTCTATTTCCTGGGGACAGGGCCTGTGCGTGGTTTCGGTCTGACTCTGGCGATCGGTATTGTCTCCTCTGTTTTCTGTGCCTTGATTGTCAGCCGTTTTCTTCTGGAAATTCTGGTACACTGGTTGGGAGCCAAAAAAGTGCTGGGGCTGAAGCTGATTCCTGATGACCGGAAATGGACCTTTCTCGAGCATCGCAAGCCAATGTTGGTCGGCTCCCTCGTACTGATTATTGGGGGCTTGCTCTACACGGGCACCAACCTTAACAGCATTATGGGGATTGATTTTACCGGCGGTGATGAAATCACACTCACCGCAGCCACGGGGCAAACCCTTCCCAGCGAAGCAGAAGTGCATGCCGTACGGGACAGTATGGATGATGTCAATAATGCGGCTTACTTCCTCACCCAGGAGCTTGCCGGCGGCAAAGAACAAATGAAAGTTCAAGTGGATGCGGAAAAAGGGCAGGCGTTCCTCTCTGCACTCCAGAAACAGTATCCTGAGAAAGGATTGGAGCTTGTCGGCATGAACCAAATTGGAGGCTCCGTCAGCAAAGACATTCAGAAAAATGCCTGGTTGGCGGTAGGTTTTGCCCTCGTGGGGATTCTCCTCTACGTCGCTCTCCGCTTTGAGCTTGGCTTTGGAGTGGGGGCAGTTGCCGCTACAGTTCACGACGTTTTGATCACCATCGGGTTGTATGTCGTTCTCGGCAAGCTTGGCTTTTGCTCTGGGCAATTTACCGCCCCGATGCTGGCCGCACTTCTCATGATTTTGGGATATTCCATCAACGATACCATCGTTCTCTTCGACCGTATCCGGGAAGAGCTCAAACTCCATCCGGATTACTCCCTGCGCCGACTCGTCAATTTCTCCATCAATCGAGTTCTGCCCAGAACGATCCTTACCAGTTTGACCACCTTGCTTGCCGCCGTTGCCCTTTACGTCTTCGGGGCAGGAATCATCAAGGACTTCTCCTTTGTGTTTATCCTGGGTATTTTGACAGGTACTTATTCCTCCATCTTTATCGCAAGCCCCATCTTCTACTGGTGGCATAAAGGTGACCGCAAGCACGTGGAAACACGTGAGTTTACACCCAAATACAATTGGGCGGAAGAAGCCTCTTAACTTTCTGTTCTTCTCAGATACAACCTTGGAACCAATCCTATCGATACTGAATCCAAAACATGGAATCATGAACCCTCGCCAATGGCAGAGGTGGACCAGCTGGTGCGAAATCTGCAGATCAGCCGTTTCCTGGCCCACCTGCTCGTCAAGCGTGGACTGACAGATGCTGAGAAAGCGGATTTATTTCTCAAACCAGCATTGAGAGAAATCAGTGATCCGCTCAAGCTGACTCATCTTGAGGAGGCCTCTCACAGAATCCTCAAAGGCATCCGGGAAAATGAATCAATTGTCATCCTGGGAGATTACGATGTGGATGGGGTTACCAGTACAACTTTACTGGTCAGCTTTCTGAAGATTTTCGGCTCTCTTCCACGCTATGTTGTCCCACGGCGGCTTGAAGAAGGCTATGGCATGAGCCGTCAATTGATTGACCGTGCCATTGCCGAGGAGACCCCAAATCTATTCATTGCCCTGGATTGCGGTACAAACTCCATTGAAGAGGTCACCTACTTGCGTGAGAAGGGGATCGACGTCATTGTTGTGGACCATCACCAGTCCACACAGGAAGAGTCCGCCGATTGCATTCTTGTGAATCCCCATGTCTTTGATGCAGCTGACAGCCCTTGGCGTGACCTATGCTCCGTTGGGCTTACCTTCAAGCTCGTCCACGGTATTGTAAAAATTCTCCGTAATCAGGGAAACGAGGAAGCTCAACAAATCCAACTGAAGGATTACCTCGATCTCGTTGCCTTGGGCACCATTGCCGATCTTGTTCCACTTAAAGCAGAAAATCGCATCCTCGTCCGGCATGGACTTCGCAGACTTCGGCAGAGCCCAAGGTGCGGCATCCAGGCCCTCTTTCAGGTAAGCGGTCTGGGCATTGAAGGGAAGGACCTGCGGGCTACCGACATTTCCTTTCGTCTAGGGCCCCGCATCAATGCCAGTGGCCGCCTTGCTGACGCCACGCTGCCGATCGAAATGCTCCTTTCTGACAATTTTCAAACTTCCATCACCGCAGCCCGGCAACTTGATGAGATGAACACGGAACGGCAAAAGATCGAACGGGACATTGTCTCGGAAGCAGAAGCCATGGTGACGGAAAAGTATCAGGATGCCGATGGTGTTGTGGTCTTCAATCAATCCTGGCATCCTGGCGTGGTCGGTATTGTTGCCAGCCGACTGACCAATATTTTGAAGAAACCGGCCATTGTCCTCGGGGCAGAAGGTACCATTGCAAAAGGATCAGGGCGGAGCATCCAAGGTTTGGACCTTGTACAAGCCCTCAACGGAGCAGAATCCTTGTTGCTAGACTACGGAGGTCATCCGATGGCCGTAGGTTTGTCTCTCGATCAAAAAGATTTGGATGATTTCCGGGAAGCATTTGACGCCGCCGTAAAAGCTCAGCTGGGTAATGCAGTTTACGAACCGGCAATTGATATAGAATGTTGGGTACAGCCTGAGGACATTACTGTAGAATTATTGCAGCAATTGGACCAACTGCAACCGTTTGGGCAGGGCAACCCGGAGCCTGTTTTAGGAACACGATTTATGGAATTGGTCTATCCTCCACAAACCTTCGGCGAAGGAGGAAAAAACTTTCGATTCTTCTATTTTAACCCCAAAGGGGAGCGGGTCAGTGCCATTGCCTGGAATCTGGGATCAAGGCTCCCGCCTGCGAAAGTCCCCATTGATCTTGCATTTAAATATGCCTGGAACACGTACAACGGAGTTTCCTCTCCCCAAATGGAAATTCTGGATTGGCGACTTTCCAAATAAGGATTTTTTCACGGTTTGGTTGAAGAAAGTAGTTCTGCTTATCAAGAGTTTTGAAAAAAACTCGCATTTTGGAAAAAAACTACGATTATAATTAAAGGTTGGTGTCTTTACGCCGATCTAATTAAGTGACTATCTATCTTCAAAATGACATTGAAGGTTTTCAGCGGCCGCCGGACCGACGGGTCTGGCGGCCTTTTATTTTCAAGGGGTCGGCCTGCATTTGCGGAGCCCCGAAAATCTTTTAATGAAAGTAGCGGAGGTCTCGCCTCAGGAAATCCTGTAGAAGCCACTTACTTTGCTTCTTATTCAATATCATTCCGCTACAGTTTCAGATATATATCAGGAGAGACGCCTCAAGTGCCTCCTAATACCGCTTTGAACAGATAGAAGAAAATAATGGCGAGTCCTGCCCCTGCAGGCAACGTCACGATCCAGGAAAGAAAGATTTTCCCGACGACACTTAGATCGAGCTTCTTGGCCCCTTGAGCTAACCCCACACCTAAAACCGCTCCAACCAAAGTGTGCGTCGTGGAAATGGGCCAACCTTGCCCGGATGCCAGTACCACTGTTCCTGCAGCCGCCAGTTCGGCGGAAAAGCCCCGGCTAGGGGTCAGTTCGGTAATTTTTTCACCTATGGTCTTCATCACTCGAAAACCTAGGGTGGAAAGGCCCAGAACAATACCCATAGCACCGACAAGCAGAATCCAGGTGGGCATTGCAGTTTTGCCGACAAGAGTTCCGCCTTCTTTGACGACACTCACAATGGCAGCCATAGGCCCGACGGCATTAGCAACATCATTGGAACCATGAGCAAACGCCATGCTACAAGCTGTAAAGATCATCAGATAGCCACAAATGCGTTCCACTCCATTGAAGGCCATATCCCCCCTCATTTCTGTCTTATCCTGAATTTTTCGCAGTCCGATCATCCCTACGATGCCCAAGATCACTCCTCCCACTAAACCATACACCAGAGATTGCTCGAAAGTGATCTCAATAGCTCGATCCTTGATGACGTGCTTCAGGCCTTTTTGTACCGTTACCTGCACGATAATAAAGCCTACCAGAAAGAGGTATAAGGGCATGACCCGTTTGGCTTGTTCAAAAGGTTTTTCCTGGGCTAGGATGAACTTTTGTACGCTTTTAAATAATACAAAGGCAATCGTACCCGCAAGGACAGGGGAAACCACCCAACTGATTACGATGCTGCCCACCTTGTCCCATTTTACGATTTCGTTGCCAAAACCCACGACTCCAAACCCCAGGATCGCTCCAACAATACTGTGCGTAGTGGATACCGGCCACCCCATCCAATTGGCAAATAACAACCAGAATCCCGCCGCCAAAAGGGCTCCCAGCATCCCGTAGACCATTAAAGCAGGGGCATCTGGTACTAGTGCCATGGCATCCATATCCAGAATCCCCTTCCTCACGGTGGATGTTACTTCCCCTCCGGCAAGAAACGCTCCGGCAAATTCAAAGATCGCAGCCAGGACAATCGCTTGCTTGAGCGTCAGAGCTCGAGAGCCCACCGAAGTCCCCATCGCATTGGCAACATCATTGGCGCCAATTCCCCATGCCATAAAGAATCCGCAACAACAAGCTATTGCGAAAACCAAACCCCCGTGTTCGATAAGGAACTGCATTTTACAAATTTACAGCGTCGTGGCTATGCACTGGATGAAAAGTCGCAAGATAATAAGGCATTTTTCACAGCTACGCCTTCAATTTAAAAAAGCAGGCTTGAAATCAGAAAGCTTTTTAAGCGGGCTCTTCGTGCATTTTTATCGAATCAGTTCCAGTGTGCCGTCACAGAAAAATAGGGTTTCTCTATCGTACCGGAAGTTACTGTAGATTCATTTACTGAACAAGAATAGGAGCCAAATTTTGATAAGAGATGTTCTGCCCATTCTCTTCCTTGATTTATGTTGTTTGATTGGGCTGAAAGTCCAACCGAACCTTCGAACCCTGGGAACGTTAGAAAGTGTAAAATGTAGGCTGTAGGTCCGGCCAGATAACGAAGTTGCCGGCGGACCTACAGCCCGCTAATTTTGTATGCCATCTCAACTTGGAGCTTTGAAGCTCCAGGCGTTGTTCTGTCAGCTCTTCAGTCCGGCGAATTACCTTGGGAGAATGACAAATTGTGAGAAGAGCGAAAAAATGCCTATTTCACAAAATTCTACGAAGAAACTTTAAATGTAACTTTTTTGCCTTCCCAAATCTTGTTCATCCGTTTAATTAGGGAATTGTTTATGCCCAATACCAAAGCCGTCCCGGAGACAGTTTTTAATCATTACGAGAATATCGGTTATTCTACCTACAGCAAAGAAAAGAAGCGACTACAGGTAGAGCTTCTTAACTTGCAACAATGGGTAGTGGAAAACCGGATGCGGGTGGCCTTTACCTTTGATGGAAGAGATGCAGCAGGAAAGGGGTCTACCATTAAGCGATTTGTAGAAAACCTGATGCCTAAATACCTGCGGGTGATTGAATTGGGAACCCCAACAAGAAAGGAATCCAAACGCTGGTTTGACCGCTACAGGAAACATCTCCCCAAACCCGGCCAAATCGTCTTTTTTGACCGTTCCTGGTACAATCGTGCACTGATTGAACCCGTCATGGGCTACTGCTCCAAGACTCAGTATAAATACTTTATGAAAAAGGTGTTGGACTGGGAAGAGGAGTTGATCAGTGAAGGGCTGATTCTGATCAAGTTTTACCTCTCTGTTGACCGCCAGACCCAGCTATATCGCTTCGAGGAGAGAATCGTTCACCCGCTCAAATATTGGAAATATTCCAAAAATGATGAGCTGGTTCGCAACAAGTGGGACATCTTTACCAAATACAAGGACCAGATGTTCAATCGCACATCCTCCTCCATCAGCCCATGGGTCAAAGTCAATTCCACCAACAAACTCTATGCCCGTCTGACCTGCATGCTCTATGCCATCTCGGGTGTCAATTACGGACAAGAGGCTGACTTTATACCCTTAAACGATGATGAATTGGAACGACGTTTCCGGATTGTTGTCGATGGAGTTCCCTTTAGTGGATTGTCCTATCGCCAATACAATGTGCTAAAGAGCCTCGTGCACAGCGAAAAATCTCTCATCGAAGAAAAGAACGAGTGATCCTTACTGGAATCTGCCCTGAGACTCGACGCTCAGGGTGCTGATGACACCGTTCTTATCCCAATTCAAAAAAGTTTTGGTAAGTTCTGGCTCTTGTTGGAGTTCACGCTTCAGCGTGTGTTGGACTTGAGAAGCACGATCATTCTACGGCGTCTCGCCATAGTTTTCCTGAGGCGAGACGCCTCAGCTATTTTCGGTTGGCTCTTCGGATGCGGTTGGCTCTTCGGATGCGGTTGGCTCTTCGGATGC
>CAYSOI010000016.1:21391-24960 GCA_964432425.1 uncultured Opitutales bacterium
ATGCGGTTGGCTCTTCGGATGCGGTTGGCTCTTCGGATGCGGTTGGCTCTTCGGATGCGGTTGGCTCTTCGGAGACAGGGGTTGCGCTATCAGAAATTTCGCTTTTTTCAACCGGAGTTTTCACTTCCGGAGATGCCTCTTGTGCGGTTGGGTCGGTTTCTACCTTGGTTTCCTGAGGTTTTGCTTCTGCAGGTGGCTTCGCTTTAGCATTCTCAGTAGCCGTTGCTTTGGCTGGGAGGTCTGTGCGGATGGGCGGGGCAAACAATCGTCCATCACTGTATTCAGTGACGTAGCCATATTGCACCAACCAACGCAGGTCTTGGGGGAGTGTATCGGAGACAGGCACTTCTCCCACAAAAGTTGGAGGTTCCTCTTCCGGTTCAGTGGCTTTGGTTTCTTTGGATGCCGGGGCTTCCTGAGGCTCTGTTTGGGTCTCTGCTTTCGCCTCTGTTGCAGGCTCTTCGTTCGCGTCTGCGGTCGCTGGAGTTTCCGTAGAATCACTTTCTTCCGGCTTATCTTCTGTTGCAGGAGCAGTTTGCTCTGCGGAGGTGTCTTCTTTTTCTGGAGTCGTTTCCGGTGCTTCTACAGACTGGGTAGATGCTGGTTTTGTCTCGGCTTCTTTCGACGCGGACGGGAGCGTTTTGAGAATTTGCTGAGCATAAACTTCCGGGTTTTTCTCGATAAACTCGACCAGGGTCTGAATGGAATCGGAGAAAGCTGTGTCCTGAGTGCGGTGCTGTCGTTTGACTGCGCAGACGTAGGTCACGCCACCTTTGCCACCGCGTTTATAGATCGTAAAATTGGCTCGGCGCAGTCGGCCCCGAAGGTGATTGGAAAAGTCCAGCGGCACCCGGAGTTGTTTTTCCAGGACAGCTTCAATCGAACGGCGGATTCGATTACGGGGCAGCTTTTCCAAGTCTTTGCCATCAATGCGGATGGACTCGGCTGTACGGACAATCTTTGCCTTGTGATTCATCAGAAGGTGACGCCGTGCCTCTTCCAGGTGTTGAAAATTCTCCCCGGTATCTTTGGCCTTGTAGGTGTAACCCGTTTTCATGGATTCGACCCATTGGTCAACCGCTTCCTGATCACGAACCGTTTCGATTTTTGACTCAAAACGCTCAAAGGCCATCGCATGGATTTTCGAGGTGAAGTGCTCCTGGACGATGTGCTGATAGCGGTGGTAATTCGGTGGAGCCAGCAGTGTATCGGTGAGGGTACAGCGATTGACTACATTGAAAGTCCCCTTGGGTGGTTCCTTTTCGACTTTTTCAATGTCAAAGAATTTGTCCAAGTGATTGCCCAGAACATGGTCAATGGCTTCATTTTCCGTTTCAAACCCAATTCCGTCCGGTATGGAGATGTGAAAGATTTGTTCCGTTGGTTGAGGAGCCTGCGGTGCAGGTTTTTTGTGCGACGGATTGGCAGGAAGTGAACCTCTGGGCAGGACTTTGGCCACAAAGCGATCTGGTTTGCTGAGAAACAATCTGGCAATTTCAAAGAGTTCAAAGGTGCGGCTGGACTCCCGCATCGCCTTCATCAACGCCGCAAATGCCGTAGGGTGAGGCTGAAGCTGGATATCAAAATCAGGCCGGTAGGGACGGTTATGTTGCTGGCGGTTGCGATGACCCTTGCGATCCCCCTTGTGGTCACCACGTCCCGAACCTTTTTCAAATCGGCGATCTCCTCCGGGTGTGCCAGCCTGGCGGCGGTCCCGGGATTTGCCGGAACCTCTTCTTTTTTTGTCGAATCTGTCTGCGTCAGGACCTTTGTGGTCGGCGTAGCTTTTGTTGGAACTGTCGCCATGAGCCCAGGAAGGGCCAAAGGCTCCTGAACTCAGTAGATCACTAAGGTCGAGGCTTGATTCAGTTTGATCCGTGCCAGATTTTTCTCCGGGTTCCGTCATGGGAAGTGAGGGTAAGGGTTCGATGCAAAATAAGTGATTTTTTTAAGGGGCGGACGAGTAAAAGTGCCAATGGGACATCTGGCAAGGCTCTTTGCAAAGAGAATGTAAACTACCCTGAAATTGCAGGTGTATTCTTTTTTTTGATCTTGCCAGAGAACTACGGCTTCCCATAGGAGGCATGCTGAATTTCTTAACACTTATCATTGCTATGCGCTTTTCATTCACCATCGAAATCCCCGATCAACGCGGTTCTCACGAAAATACACACATCGATTTTTTTAAGGCCGCTGCCAAACAGATGGAAGAAGCCCTCGGGTATGCCTCCTCCCGCGAAGGAAAGCGTTTGATGGCGAAACTTAAGGACCGGGCAGGCTGCAGTGAAGTCGAGTTGATTGAAGAATGTTGGGAGGCGACTGATGAAGTGTTGGGGAAAAAATCCAACGCCGTCATCGGTGAAGATCTGACCGCAAGTCCTTCCACCAAACAATCGGATCCCTTTTCCAAAGTAACTGCCCCAAAGGCAGCACCGGCTCCCGCTCCCAAAGAAGAAGAACCTGAAGTGGAGGAAGAAGAGGCCGAAGAAGAAGCACCAGCTCCCGCTCTGGCACCTGCCAAAAAGAAACCCGGACCCAGATTTCCCGTAAAAAAGAAAGCTCCCCCTCCTGCACCTGTTGAAGAAGAAGAAGAGGAAGTAGCTGAAGAAGTTGTCGAAGAAGAGCCTGCGGCAGAAGAAGTGGAAGCTGACATCGAAGAAGATGTGGTCGAAGAGGAAGAAGTATTAGAAGAAGAAGTGGAGGAAGAAGAAGCCGCTCCCGCAAAACCAGCTCCCAAAGCAAAATTTCCATTCAAAAAATTACCTCGCAAGTCTGCCCCCGTTCCTGAACAGCAGGAACTTCTGGCTGAAGAGGAAGAAGGCGAAGCCGAGGCCGAAGAGGTGGAGGAAGAAGCACCAGCACCTTCCGCACCACGGAAAGCTCCATTCAAAGGCGCCGGCCCCAAACGTCCTGCAAAAGGCATGACAGGGTTTGCCAAGAAAGGTTCTCCCTTCAAGAAACTACCTTTCAAGAAGCTGCCCCCCAGCTCCTGATGGATCTTACGGCCTCTCAGGTCGCTTGAATGGCTTTCAGGGCCCAGCCTCGAAATTAGTTCATCGGCTTTGCCATCCTTCCGGTGGAGCAAGTGGATTTTGCCACAAAAGCCCCCAATCCCTATTGCATGGGCATGCGGAGGTAAGCCGCAGCCAGGGTAGAATCCTCAAAGCTCAGCCTGGAATTTCTCCAGTTCCAGTTTTGTAGCGTATACCCCCGGTATTTGGCCTCTTGGCTTTCTTGAGCCTTTACACACGGCCACAAGAACGAGGCCAGCTGACCCGTTGTGCCCCAACACCGAAGACCTAAAACCAAAATACCAGAGTCGGGAAAGCTCCACTTCGCCAAAATGTCCTCAGCCAGGCCTTACCCTCTTTGCATGCTCTCTCCAATCCTCCCAGAGAAGAATTTTTAAAAAATGCTCAACAAAGTCTTGCAAATCTCAAAGAGTCTTATTTTCTCCCCAACCCTTCCAACTTAGTGCTCAGGTGGCGGAATTGGTAGACGCGCCAGACTAAGGATCTGGTGTCCAATAGGACGTGGGGGTTCGAGTCCCCCCTTGAGCACCACTTTTT
>CAYSOI010000017.1:0-17104 GCA_964432425.1 uncultured Opitutales bacterium
CTTTTACCTTTTCGGAGGCACGGAGGGACTGCATGGATTCCAGCAACGGTAGAGCGAGGGAAACACTGCCAGTTCGAAGCAGTGTGCGACGAGGTAAAGTACGGTTGGTCAGGTAGTTCATGGCGTTCAATTACGAGTGTATCGGAAAGGGTAGCTTTGGGCAACACTGGTGATGATTTGCTGAAGAGAGTAATCATTCGCTGCGGCTTCCTCAGCAATCTTCTCCAGGGCATAGTTGTCATAATAATGAATCTCACGCCCCAATGCGTATGTGAGTAAATGCTCCGCAAACGCCCGGACAAAGTCATCTTTTTGCGTCAGTAGAGCATCCTTGAATTCGGCAGGTCCATTGTAACTTCGGTTGGCAAACAACGTCCCGGAGGCATCCACAGGAAACTTCGCATAACTCTCTCGCCAACGGCCAATCGGATCAAAGTTTTCGAAGGCAAAACCAAGCGGGTCGATACGGTTATGGCAAGTTGCACAGGCTGTGTTTTCTCGATGCTCAGCCAGCTTCTGACGGAGTGTGACTCCTGCCTTCTCAAACTCTTCATCATCCTCCCCAAGCTCTTCCACCATTGCAGGTGGCGGTGGCGGAGGGCGATTGAACATCGTCTCCGTTATCCAAATGCCGCGATACACGGGACTGGTACGCAGTGGTAGGGAAGTCAACGTCAGGGGAGCACCAGAAGTGAACAGTCCTCCACGGTTTCGGTCAGGAAGGTTTACCCTGAGAAAGAGGGAGTTATCATCTTCCATATTCCCATTGCGGTTTGTTTTGCGAAGTTGCTTCAACTCATTCTCAAAATGTGCGGCCAAGTCATAATGCTTGATCAATCTTGGGTTTAGGTACGCAACAGGGGAGTCCAGCAACTCCAGGACACTCCGGTTTTCAATCAAAACACTTTGGAAATGCAGCAGTGTTTCGGCGACCATTTCTCCGCCCATGTTGTACTTCTTCTGAGGACCTGCATAATAAGCTCGAAACCTATCCGGGTCCGGCTTGCTGCCAAAGAGTTCATTCAACTGCAGCCACTGGAAGGCGAAGCTTTCGGAAAGTTCACGAGAGCGGGGATCCTTCAACATTCTTTTCACATGTGCCGCAACTTGATCACTTGACCACGGTGGCGATTGACTGGCAGATTTCAGGAGTTCGTCATCAGGTAAACTGCTCCACAGAAAGTAGGACAAACGGGAGGCTAGCTCAAAGTTGTCCAATTGACGGACTGGGGAGTTTGTGTCCGTTTTCGGCTCCATTCGGTAGATGAATTGCGGAGCACAAAGGATGGCTCGAAGTGTGTTCCTGAGGGCATGCTCCTCGTTGGGATTCTTTTGCAGAGAGGAAAGATAATATCCCAGATAGAGTTCAACTTCTGCAGGTTGAGCAGGCCTTTTGAAAGCTCGATAGAGAAGGTGCTTGATACGGTCCTGAATCGGACGTTTGGCGAGTTCTTTGTTGGCTGTGGTTTTCGTTTTGGGTGGTTCAGGAGTCACTTCCTCAACCGGAGGTTCGATACCAACCAACTGGCTTGTTGAAGGTTTGTCCCTCGTGACAAATGCTAAGTCATCAAAGAGTACATAGTCGCCGCTGAACTCTGAACCATTGAAGGCGAGTTTCTTGATGATCTCTCCTTTGGGGGCTCGAAAACTAACGAAGGTATTGTCGGCCGGACCTCCTGTAGCCAGTTGAACTTTTCTGGTTTCAGTCGTGTTGTTGCTATAGTGGCTGGTTAACTCAATGGAGCCTGTTTGATTGCGACGACCGAGGACGACTATCCCCAACTCTGCAATCCCGCTCCCTGGAGTTTCCTTATCGAACTGAAAACCAAAAAAGAACTCCTTTTTTCCTTTGATTTTATTCGTGAAGAGAACATCTCCAGAACTCTCCTGAGCTGTGGCAAAGGCTGCTGTCCAGATGTCGGCATTGGGATTCGCCAGAATCATTCGTCCAGCACTTTTCCCGTATGCCATCCGGATCAGTCCACCTTTCCCTGCGATAACTGAATGCCCCGGAGCAGGATAAACTCCACCTCGATCTTCTTCAAAGGCTGACGCAAGGGACTTCTGGAACTGAGCTAAAGTAAATGGATTTCCTTTGGCTTCCTTGTCGATATTTCCATTGGGGGCAATCTTGCCTTGCAGAGTCACAACTGCAGGAGGTTTGGACGAGGTTGGAGGCGGTGCAGGTTGGTAGTTCGCATTTGGGAAAAATTCCTGAAATCTTTCGGCCTTCTGCAGTAACTCAGGGTGATGAGCAATCTCGTGGGCAATGGAAACGTATTTCTCCAGTAGAAGTGGGGAGACGCTCAGTGATTTTCCATAATTGGAAAACCCGTGGGCCGACTTGCTATCTCCGGGGAGTCCTGATTGGCGAAGCAGCACTGGATACTTCTGTCCAAGCTCCCGGACCCGAACCTTCAGACGTTGAGGCATTTTCTCAAGATGCGGTTGATAGAACTCCTCAGTGTTCAAAGGAAGCCGCTCCGTGAACATGAATACATCCGTTTGCAATCCTAGCAAGTCCCGCACAGAGTTGTTGTACTCCAGCCGGGTGAGGCGACGTAGAATCGGGGCTCCTGGATCTTCCGTCTTACCCAGTTGTTTTCGGAACCATGCATTGACCTGTTTGCGTTCAAGCTCGGAAGGTTGTTGTTTCCGCTTTCTTGGAGGCATTTCGTGAAAATGTACCGACTTCATGACTCGGTACCAGGTTGCTCCGTTGTTCTCAGGATCTTCAGTCGCTGCTCCAATGTCCATTCCCCCCTTGGAATCCTGTCCGTCATCATGACAATCCAGACAGTACTTTTCCAGGAAAGGAAGAGCAGCTGATTCAAAGTCTGCCAATGATTGCAGTGCAAATATAGTGAGTGAAAGGAATATCAGAAGCTGACGCACAGAATACATTTGGCGAAAAGGAATAGATACTTATCGAACAATACTGCGAATGAAATAGCCGGAGTGGTCTTCTTTCCCTTTGTAGAAAGTGTAGAACCTGCCGTGGAAGAGGTCTCCGGCCCGAAGACCTTTGATTTGGAATTGATAATCTCCTTAATGGACCCTCCTGAACGTGTGCGTAGTTGATATTAAAGTCTCTGAACCTACGACTTGCTGCACGGAGCAAAGTAGGTTCCCAAAATACGTCGCAATCAAATAGCAAAAAGGGTGATCGTGAACCCTTCTAAATCAAGCTTCCTTCGGAACCCAAACTACTTGATCACGAAGTTCTTCCGGATCTTCACCAGTTTCTTGTAGATCTCTGAATCTTCAGCAGTGGGTGTGGCGAGGAAGAAGACGTAGGTGCGTTTTCTTGCGGTGTCTTTCCAGGCGTGGACGTCAATGTTGAGCTTTTGGGGTTTGCCGGTGGCGAAGGGTTCGGTCCAGTTAAGGATGGTTTTGTAGACTTTGGGGTCTTTGGCTTGTTTGGGGGCTGTGCTTTCTTTCTCTTCAACTGGTTTGGACGTGACCTTGAACTTGGAAATGTCGACTTGGCGTCCGCGGCCTTTGGATACGTTGAAGGAGAGGCCTTGGTAGTAGGTGAGGATTTGTTTATCCAGGGCCTTTTGTGAGATGTCGGCATCGGGTTCGAGGGAGAAGACGAGGGCGTAGCTGAAGAAGTCGGGTTGGTCGGCCTTGAACATGCCGGGGGCGAAGCGAATTTCTTCGAGCCCTTTCCAGGTCATGGTGGGGGCGAATCCGGGCGGGAGGAGAATGCGTTCCCCAAACCAGCCTTGTTCGGTGTTCCACAGGAAGGTTTCCTGATGTTGTTGTGCGGCAAGGGGGAGAGCCCAGAGCTGGAAGACGAGATAGAAGGGGATGAGGAGCGGCTTCATTGCAAATGGGGGGATTACTCTTCTGCGCTGGTTCCGAATTTGGATCTCCAGCGTTTTACCCGATCCTTTAGGGATACATTGAGGTAAAATTGGAGGATGGAATTCTGGTATTTACGGAGCTTGCGGAGAGGGATTTTTTTCAGGAGTGCATCAATTTTGTGGATGGCCCAGAATTTGGATTCTCCTTCGAAATGGGACAGGGAGGTGAAAACGGCTTCGACGAGGGCAGGAGACTCGGTGGCGAAATCGATTCGAGCAATGAGGTCTTCATGTAGCTGAATCATTGTGTTGTCCCTATGAGAGCGACAGGCTTCCAATAGAGCCAACCAAGTTTCTTTTTCTACGACTCCTCGTTTGTGGAGGCCTTTGATGAGTTTCTGGTGGGCGATGCGGGCCCAGCTTTCTCCTGCTCCGAGGCTAATGGCTTTGGCCACTCCGGGGATGACTCGTTTGGGTTTTGTGGATCTCAGTGCGTGTTTGCACCAGGATTCTGCATTGGATTTCACATATTCCACATCTGCTCTTTGAGCGGCAGCGATGGGTAAGATCGAGAGGGGAATGTCTGGGTTGTTGTGGGTGAATTTTCGAAGTTGCTGGAGTTCGGTGTAGTCTCCATGAACCCGGATCGAGTTGCATCCATCCAGAAGGAGGGTGGTGAGTCCGGTAATGCGTCCAAGGGCGGAGGCATCGGATAGATTGGGGCAAGAGACTAGGGAAAGTTGGGCGAGTTCCCGCATCCTTAGGAACAAATCGGTGGATTTCAGGGACTTGCATCCATTGAGGGAAAGTGCGGTGAGGTTGGTGAGTTTTGTGATTGGAGCCAGGTCTTCAATGTATTCACACCAACCAAGGTTGAGCCAATTCAGGTTGTGCAGGTTCGCAAGTACTTCGATGTTTCGGACGGATCGGCATTCATGGAGATTGAGGGAGGTGAGCTTTTCCAGTTTGGCCAGGCCGTTGATGTCGTGGAGGTTTTTGCACTTGTTGAAAGTGAGCTGGGTCAGATTGGTGAGGTCAGCCAGGGCCTCGATATTTTCCAGTGAGGTGCAGAAGTCGAGGTTCAGTCGGGTGAGTTGGGTGTGTTTCTCCAGACCTTTCAGGTTGGTGAGGGCCTTGCAGGCTTCAAGGGAGAGGATGGTCAGGTCGGTGAGGTTGGAGAGGTCAAGGAGGCTGGGGATGGATTCACACCAGTCGAGTTTGAGGGTGCGGAGTTTGGTGAGCCCGGTAATGCCATTGATATTTTTGAGGGATTTGCAGCCGTGGAGTTCCAGTTCCTGAAGATTGGGGATCCCTGCGAGGGCATCAATGTTGGTCAATTGACGACATTCATTGAGGGAGAGTTGCTCCAGATTGGTGAGGTGGGAGAGGAAATTAAGGTCTTTGCGGGAGGTGCAATTGTGCAGGGAGAGGTCGGTAAGGTTTTCCAGGCCTGTGAGGGCATCGACTTTTTTGAGGGAACTGCAGTCGTGGAGGTTGAGGCGGCGTAGCCCTTGCAGGTCGGAGAGGACACTTACGTTGGTCAGGGATTCGCAGCCGAAGAGTTCCAGTAGGGTGAGGTTCTCTAAGCCTCGGAGGCCTTCGAGGCTTTCGAGGGATTCACAGCTGAAGAGTTCAAGCTCCTGAAGTTTTTTTGAGTTTTTCAGCCCCTTGAGGTTTTCCAGAGAACGACATCCGTAGAGTTTGAGGGAGGTGAGGTTGTTTAATACGGCAAAGGAATCGCAATCGACGAGGTCACTGCATACGTAGAGCTGTAACTTGGAGAGGTTGGGGAGGGTGTAGAGGGTGTTGCGATTGGATTTGAAGGTGGAGGAAAAGAGGGAAATTTCCTGAAGGTTTCTCATGCCGCTGAGTGCAGAGAGGTCTGAAAGTGCAGGACAGCGGGTTAGGTTGAGGAGTTGAAGGCTTTTCAGTCCAGCAATGCCATCAAGGTCATGGAGCTCGGGGCAGTTGAATAGGGAGAGTTCAGTGAGTTGGGATAAGCCGGACAGGCATTCGACGTCTTCCAGATAGTCACAGTTGTCAAAGTTGACGGTGGTCAGATTAGGGTACTCGGAGAAGTCGGGAATATCTTCGTTATCAGTCCATGCCAGATACCAATAGGCGGAGATGTCTTTGGAATGATGGTAAGGTGGCACATGGCCATCAGAGAGAATGACAAAGGATTTTTGATTGAGTTCGAAAATAAAGGACCCGTCATCGAGCCTTTTGATTTCCATCTCATTGGTCGGTCCGAGATCCGATTCACGAAACCTGTGGCTGCGGGTTACAATTTCGGAGGAACTGTTACTGACCCGGTGGAGAAAAAAGATGCTGGGTGCCACTGTGGTTTCCAACCCTTCTTCGGTTAATCGCTCCGATTTGTGGTATTCGGTGCCTATGCGAATGTCATGGATAGGTCCAAACCATTCCTTGCAGTCGGCAGATTGCCCAGATTTCAGGGTGAATCGAAAACTGTTTTCGTTCATAGCATTGTTCAATGATTTGAATGCTTCGAGGTCAATGATGAAACCTGATGTTTGTATAAAAGTAGGGGAATGAATTGATGTGGAAAGAAATGTGGATTCCTGCAAATGTGAGGTTGTGGAAGATTTTTCTTTCCCCAATTCGCGTTTTGCTGAGATTCTCAATCATTCGCCATTGATATTTTTATGATTCGGTTCCTTCTTTTCTCTTCCATCTTCAATCTGCTGACTGGAATTTGCCATTTTGCCTTTGCCGAGGAGATCAATCATGTGGAAATGATCAGGAATCTGGGTTATCCGGATGCGAAAGCGGGGCGGGAATTGTATCGTTTGCATTGTGCTTCCTGTCATGGGCCGGAGGGGAAACTGGCCATCAATCCCTTGGCGAGACGTTTTGCTGTGGATGAGTTCAAGTTTGGTGCCGATCCGTACTCGATTTGGAAGACGATCAGTTATGGCAATGGCCTGATGTTTCGCTGGGATGCGGTCTTGTCTGCCAAGGAACGGTATCAACTGACGCACTACATCACGGAGTTGATCATCAAGAAGTACAATCCAGGGCAATTGGTGGAGTTGGATGAGGAGTACTTTGCTGGCTTGCCTGAGAGGGCCGCCGCCGATGCGAAAGCTCAGGAGGCAAATAAGCAGACAGTACCGGTCGCAGTGGGAATGGTCGATGGATCAGGTGGGAAGAACATGGATTACGGCCCGTTCATGCAGCACACAGTCAGCTACGGAGAAATCAAGAACAAGAACGCCGAGTACTTTGAAGATACGACGGAGAAGGCGATGATAATCGATCTTCCTGGTGATTTGGTTTTTTGTTACGATGCCACATTGATGTCTGTCAGTGGAATCTGGAAGGGGAAGATCGCCAATACGGAGAAAACCCACTACACCAGCTACAAGGGAAGTCGCCCGATGATTCCTGGTGGGGAAGTGCTGTATCAGAACATTGATGCTCCTTGTTGGGCAGTGGGTTCTCCTGAAAACAGGAAGGCCAGGAATATCAAAGTCCTTGGACACTATCTGCATGGGGACAGTGTTGTGCTGAAGTACAGGGTTGGGGATCGGGACGTGATGGAAACACCAGGAGCGTCCAAAGATGGGAAGGTTCTCTATCGCAGTCTTACTGTTGGCTCAGGAGATAGGACTCTTTATTTACTGTTTTCCGATAAGCAAAGTGGAGCTGCTCGTCTGCTTGGTGGGGCGAAATTGGTCCCTCATGACAAGGGAATGTTGGTTGAAATTCCTCCCTCCAAAGGTTCACAAACACTGTCTGTTCCCGTTGGTGAGCTGATAAGGAAAGTTGGGAATGATGACGATTTCGTCGTACCTGATTTCAAAGAACTCACCAAAGGTGGACCCAGACGCTGGCCTACAGATGTGCAGACAGTAGTCGATTCGGGTGAAAACAACAATGGATATGCCCTGGACCTGCTGACGGTTCCCCTGGCCAATCCATGGGGGAGTTGGATGCGAACTACAGCGATGGATTTCTTCGAAGACGGAAGCATTGCGGTTTCCACTCTCAGTGGCGATGTCTGGATCGTGAAGACGGAGGCAGGCAATCCCAATGCATTGATCTGGTCGAGATTTGCTACCGGTTTGTATGAACCGCTTGGTTTGCGAATCGTGAAAGATGCAATCTATGTTCGTGGCCGTGATCGGATCACCAAGCTCCATGATCTCAATAACGACGGAGAGGCTGACTATTATGAAAGTTTTTATGAAGACCCGGCTCAGATTGGCCCCTGTTACCACGCCTTTGTCTACGATCTGGTAACTGACAGAGGCGGTTACTTTTACTTTTCACAAAGCGGATACAAATCTCCCTTGGAAGGGGCTGTGGTCAAAGTCTCCTCCGATGGGAAGTACGCCAGTTTTGTTGGGACAGACCTGCGCAATCCCAATGGGCTTGGATACATTCCTTCCAAGGGTTGGGTCACGATTACGGATAATCCCAGCGGAAGAGCTGTTTTCAATGGGTTTACCATCGCCAAGGAAGGAGTGCATTACGGCTACGAAAAGAATCGCACTCAACCGATGTTGGTCGTTCTGCCAGCGGTGGTCGACAGTTCCAGTGGCGGACAATGTGAGTCGAATCCAGACTGGGGGCCTTTGGGGGGCTCCATCATCCACACTTCCTACAGTCGCAAGAATGCCTTCTACTGTTTTGTGCAGGATTTGAAGCCCTTTCCCAATGGGTTTGCGGTCAAGTTTCCATTTGAGCTGAAGTCTGGTCTCATGCGTCCTCGGGTACATCCCAAGGATGGCGAAGTATACATTGTGGCTCAGAAAGGATGGGACACTTCCGGGCAAGTGGATGGGTTGATCTATCGTTTTCGCAAGACAGGAAAGCCCACAAACCTGCTCGTCAATGCCGCAGCAACTTCAACCGGCATACAGTTGACCTTCGGAGCTGAACTGGACGCGGATAGTGTGAGCCCTGATGCCTTCAGTGTCGAACGCATTCCAGACAAGAAAAAGAAAGAAGGTGAGAACTACAACGTGGA
This sequence comes from uncultured Opitutales bacterium, assembly GCA_964432425.1. Taxonomy (GTDB): domain Bacteria; phylum Verrucomicrobiota; class Verrucomicrobiia; order Opitutales; family JABJCN01; genus JAYPDO01. Next base: position 8,809 of record CAYSOI010000017.1, read on the forward strand.
GTTGGGCAAAGTTGTGCTTCTGGATTCCAAATCCATTCATGTCGAGGTTCAGGATATTGAAAAGGAAAAGCTGGAAAACCGGACCAACCAAGATGGCTCCTACAATGTAAAACCTGCCATCTCCCTCACCTTTGATCTCAAAACCAAGGATGGTATGCCCATCCAGCAAACTCTTCACGCCACCATCAACTCCCTGCCAAAATGAAGCTCATCCTGATCCCAGCCCTCCTTCTTGCCTTTTCTCTCTCCGCCCAGCTTCCCAAGGGAGCCGTCTTGTGCCGGGGAAACTATCACACAGAAGCTCAGGCGGTTGAGCAACTGGCCCGAATCCGTGCTACTCACGAAACCAAGGAACAATGGGAAGCCAGGGCTGAAGCTATCCGGAAGCAGATCCTGGTCGGTAGCAAGTTGAACCCTTTGCCCCAGCGGACTCCGCTCAACCCGATTATCAAAAACAAAAGAAATTACAAGGGCTACTCTGTGGAAGCCGCGGCAATCGAAGCCCGGCCCGGTTTCTATGTTTACGGTAGTCTTTATCGCCCGATAGGGTTTGAAGGCAAACGCCCCGGGGTTCTCTGTCCACACGGTCATGCCCGCAAACGTGACAATCATGGCGGGGGCCGGCTTCGTCCGGATCAGCAAAACCGCTGTGCGACTCTGGCCCGGATGGGAGCGGTCGTCTTCTCCTACGACATGATTGGCTTTGGGGATTCCGAGCAAGTAGGATGGAAACACTCCCACAAGCAGGCCCTGACTTTGCAAACCTGGAGCAGCATCCGTGCTTTGGATTTTCTCATCTCCTTACCGGATGTGGATTCTGAAAAGATTGGCGTGACCGGTGCCTCCGGTGGTGGAACGCAAACCTTCCTGCTCACCGCCCTGGATGAACGGGTCAAGGTCAGTGTTCCCGTGGTCATGGTCTCGGCTCACTTCTTTGGAGGATGCCATTGCGAAAGCGGAATGCCCATCCATAAAACCGCCAACCTGGAAACCAACAATGCCGAAATTGCAGCCCTGGCCGCACCACGTCCCATGAAACTCATCTCCGTCGGCGGAGACTGGACCAAGAATACCCCTGATGTGGAGTACCCCTTCATCCAAAGCATTTACAAATATTATGATGCTGAATGCCAAGTGGAGAACACCCATTTCCCGAAAGAAAAGCACGGCTACGAATTCATCAAACGCCAGGCCATGTATCCCTTCATGGTCAAGCACCTGGGCTTGAATCAGGACTCTGTCTACAACCCCAAAACCAAACTCTACGACGAAGCTGCCAACACCATTGAAACGACCCAAGTGCAGAGGACTTTTCACTCCCACAAGGAGATGCCTAAACACGCTCAGAAGCCCGGTTCCGGCATCAGGTTTTGATCCTCCGGGGAAAGCAACGGCATCATCGCTCCAATCGTTTTCGATTTTCTTTGAGTGAGGTATACACTGGTAAACCTTGCCATGAAGGGGGCTAAGCTGCTCAGGGCCAGTTTGTGTGTCGGGTAAAATTTGGCTTCCAGGCCGAGGTCGGCGGAAAGTTCCAGATAGTCGCTAAGCGTTCGAAAGTGGCAGAATTGTTGGAGGTAGTGATCAAATTCCTCTACAAATTTCTCCAGAGAGTAACTGCGTTCCCGTTTGTATTGAGGATACTTTCCCAAGCCCAGTTGGCTGGCCCTTCGAATGAAGTCTTTGCGACCTTTGTCGAATTTGTGAGCCAGGGGGATTTGGCAATGCGGCTCAATCAGGATTTCTGCCGTGGGGAAGTAGTGTAGGGCGATGCCATCGTGATCGAGAATGCGATAGATTTCAGCGAACAAATGCTCAATGGGGTAAACGTGTTCCAAAGTCTGGATACTCAGGACCACCGCTGCGGAGTTGTCTTCAAAGGGCAGGGGAGCCGATTCTTTGTACCATCGGTAGCGGTCTTCTTCCACGCCTGCATTTGCCAGCTTCTTTTGGACCTTGGGGCCTCGTTCGGAGTCACTCCCGGCATGTTCCAGAATGTCGCAACCCCATAGGTCCATTCTTTTGACCGCAGTAACCAGGAAGTCCGCATCTCCGGAACCAATCTCCACGACAGGTCTACCTTTGGCCGTGTTTTCGGCCCAGTTGGCAATGTGAACATAGTAGGGTTTCATTCCGGCAGTTTCTTACTGGAAGGTACTCTAAGCGAACTTACCCGATGAAGTCTACTCTCTTGCTTTAAGCTTTTTCCAGGCTTCCGCACTCATGAGAGGTTGGTAATTGGGTTCGGAATTCACATGTTCCTGCATGAGGGCCATTCGTTTCTTCGACGCAGGGTGAGTGCTCAGCCAGTCCGGGATTTTTTCTTCGATGTGGCCGATGTCACTTTCACTCATTCTTTTAAAAAAATCATGCATGCCCTGGGCGGAGATCATTTCCTGGCTGAGTTTTTGTAAGGCGATTTCATCCGCTTCGGCTTCCATGTTCCGGGAGTAATGCATCATCGGCAAGATCGCCATGAGATCGAGGAGTGCCTCGGCCATTTCAAATTCTTCCAGTCCTCCAACGATTCCAAAGGTAGTGGAAATGACAAAAAAGATCCCTGCTGAGCGGGAGATGTTTTGCATCCCATGTCGCTTTTCCACATGGGCCATCTCATGGGCCAGAATACCGATGATTTCCTCGGCGGTTTCGGATTCATCAATCAGCCCACTACTGATGCAAATATGACCTCCTGGAAGAGCAAAGGCGTTGGAAATGGAGTTTTCGAAGATGGTGATGTGATATGGATAGGGCGATTGTGGATCCTTCAATTGTTCCATGCTATGATCGAGAAAAGCTTGCAGATCCGGGTCTGTGACTACTGTGCCCCCAAACTGCTGAAGAAATGCGGGATAAGCACTTTGCCCAAGGTGGATATCCACTTCATGAGGGAGAACTCTCCAGAGGTTGTTGACGAATAATAGAATGAGGACGCCTGTTAACACAATCCCACCCAGAATCATGGGGAGCCAGGCTCCTATATGAAGTGGCTTTGATTTTTTCCCAATGAAATCCACCAACTCCTCATGAATTTCATCCGTCTCTTCCAAAAGAAGAACGGGATCATTGTGGTCATCGGTAAGTCCGGTTAAGGTGATACGAATCTTGCCACCCAATATTTTGTATTGTTGCAAATGGTGCCGATCCCATTCGAAGGTCGTAGAATTGGGAAGCTTGGCAGACAATGTGCCTCCTGAAACAGAAACCACGCAGTCCTGATGTTCAGGCGTTTTTCCATCCAGTAATTTTCCAGCAAAACCCATCTCGGAAATCGAATAAAGTTATCCTCCAAGGAAGTCTCCAATGGCATCGGCCGCTTCTCCCAGACCTTCCCCCAATGAAGAGGCTCGACGATCTTTCATTGCGGCTTCCACGGCAGCGAGGTCCGGCGTTTGGGTCATGGATAGTTTGCTGGCCTTGATCTTTAGAAAACGAACAATGACCCATGGCAGGGCAATCCCCAGTGTTCCATAGATGGATAATCCTACCAGGATGGTATGCACAAACAACTCCTCTCCGGGCAATTTGTTTTTGAAGGAGATGCCCTGTATGGACGTGTTGTTCCATTTATAACGAAGCAACTCGGACTGAAACCAGAAGCTGTAAATCCCAAAGGTAATGATGGATAACAGGATGCCTTTGATATAAATCCCAAAAAGTTCGCCACCGTTTCCGTGGTACTCAAACTTCTCCGTCCCATAGGCTGCCTTGCTGATAAAGAATCGATCCAATGCTGCGATGTACCATGGAGTGTAGATCCCGAATGTAATGAAGATCAGAAGGAAGCTTTTGATGTGCAATCCGTAGCATTCTCCCAAGGTGCCATTGAATCGAAGGCGGACGTTTCTCCATGACGTTCGGGCCAAAAGGAATTTCCTGTTCGAATATATAATAAAGGGCATGGCCAGCAAGTAGAGGAAAAAGAACACGGTCGGCATCAGCATCCCCAATTCCATGGCTTCCAATAGAACGTAGAGGATGAGTACAACAGGCAGTAGCACCACCATCCCCTTGAGGAATCCGATGAACAATTCCTTTCCCGTGGCATGATACTCCAAAGGCTCATCCATGAAGTACGTGTTGCCCCAATGAAAGTGCCGTACCTTTGCCTTGGCCCAGAAGGAGTAGATCCCGAATGTGGCCAGGGTCAGCAATATGTTGACCAAGTTCAGTTTGAAGAATTCTCCACCTTCCCCGGTGTACTCTAATTTGGGTTGAAAGTCTGATCGATAATCGCTGCTGGTCTTGCGGGGAGGTGGGGGCTTGGTGGGAGTACCCGGAATGGATTGAAGGGGTGCCTGCCTTGGCTCAGGTGCTTCGTCATACAAACCTGGAATTTGGCTGACTGGCAGGTAATCATCAAATTCATCCGACCAGGCCTTGTCTGTCTCCTTGATTCGCCCATCATGCAATCTACTCCGGACTTCATCCAGAGAGTAGGGGCCATGGGGTTGATTGTTTTGATAAACGAAAATATTCATAAATGCTGAAGACAGTGCCGCAGCAAAAATTGCCTATTTGATAAGTCAATTATTGATTGTTGAAGGATCACTTTTCTTCGTCATGTTTGAGTGCAATTATGAAACAAAATACGATAAACAAATTTTCACTTTTGACTCTCCTTGCCATTGTCTGTTCCGGGCTGATCACTCAGGCAAAGGAACTCCCCAACATCGTTCTCGTGATGGCGGATGACCATGGTTACGGCGATACTGGGTTTACTGGGCATCCCTTTGTCAAGACACCGCATTTGGATGCCATGGCGAAGACTGGAGTGGTCTTCAATCGCTTCTATGCCAGTGCTCCGGTTTGTTCTCCGACTCGAGCCAGCGTTATGACCGGTCGGCATCACTTCCGGGCCAATGTTCCCAATCATGGGCACTACATGCGGCCTCACGAAACCACCATTGCGGAAGCCCTCAAAAGTGTTGGCTATGTGACCGGGCACTTTGGCAAATGGCACATCGGTTCGGTGCAACCCAATAGCCCGACAAGCCCAGGAGGAGCGGGCTTTGATGAATGGCTTTCTGGTCTTAACTTCTTCGACAATGATCCCTACCTGAGCCGGAATGGTGAATATGAGCATCTCGAAGGTCCGGGAACGGTCATCAGCATGGATGCCACTTTGGACTTTCTCTCCAAACACCACAAAGGCAAGAAACCGATGTTCGCCGTGACCTGGTTTCCTTCTCCGCATGATCCACACCCTGAAATCCCACAAAATGTACCCAATGCCAAAACCCTCTACAATGAAGAGGCGGGAAAAAGTGCAGGGTACTTCCGGGAAATCACTCTACTGGATGAGCAGATCGGCAAACTTCGCAAACATTTGAGGAAACTGAAAATCGAGAAAAATACTCTCTTCTTCTACTGCAGTGACAACGGAGGCTTGGTCACCGCGACATCTGGCGGTCGGGCCAGAAAAGGCAGCATCTACGAAGGTGGGCTACGGGTTCCCGCCGTTCTGGAATGGCCCGCCAAATACAAGTCCGGCACCATTGATACGCCTGCCTACACTTCAGACCTGTACCCAACTCTCGTCGCCCTGACCGGAGCCAAAATTTCCCATCAACCCATCCTGGATGGTGTCGACATCACTCCCATCCTGGATGGAAACCAAACCTGTCGTCCCCCCATGGGTTTCTGGTTTGGACACACCGGAGGCCAGGGAACCTGGAGTGACCGTATCATCAAAGCTCTCAAGGAAGCCAAGGAAGCTGGAAAACCCAATCCACATCCCGAACGCATTCTCAAAAACGTAAACAGCTTCCCAACCTTCGGAGCTGACGGCAAACGCGGTCATGCCGCCTGGAATGCCTGGCCCTGGAAACTCCACCGCATTGAAAAAGGCGGCAAAGTCCGCTTCGAACTCTACAATCTCGTCAAAGACCCCATGGAAGCCAACGACGTCAGTGCCAAAGAAACCGACCGAGTCGCCGCCATGAGGAAACAGCTGGAAGCCTGGCAGCAGTCAGTTCTCAACAGCTGGTCAGGCAAAGACTACCAAAAGTAAATCTCACTCAGAGAGTCCCAATGAACATTCGCGTCTATCAGCTCCTATTCGCGGTTTATCCCTTGGGCACCACGATATCAATTACACTTTCGCGGGGATAGATCAGGACTCTGCCATCCATGGTCGTCAGAATCGCCCAACCTCCCTTGAGTTGAATATTCTTGGTGATGACTCCGCTGGCAGTCCATCCATTGCTCTTCCGAATCTTGACGGTTACGGTTTTACCTTTCGTATGAAGAGTGGTGGAGTTATCGGAAGTACAACCAAACTGTAAACATGTTACCGCAAGGCAGGTAAGGCGGAGGACTTTCTTCATGATATTAAGATATTCGGTTGCTTCTAATTCAGGTGCATCCGGGACAGCAAGCTCCCATTGTGGCGCATGCTTCCAGCTTGCGAAAACTACCATGCCAAACGCGTAGCCTATTCTTGAGATCTCATGGGGATCGTTACCCAACTGCAGAATTTGAGTTGAACACTCTTTCTTGAGTTTCCTTGGAGGAGAGTCCATTAGGGATGGATGAAACACTTCAATGTTGGCACTCTGGTACTTTGTTTTCTAACAAATCTCTTAGTCGCCGAAGACCCGCCATGGCCAATCTTGAAGGATGTGGATGCCCAGGAGCCTTTGCCAGGGACCCAACTCCTTGAGATGGAAGGTGACCTTTCGGAGCAGTTGGTGGATGGTGTGGATCGGTTTCTGATGAAGCGGATCCATCGTTCCATTCAGCGACGAAACTTGTATTGGGCCGATGCGGAAAACTCGGTTACTGAGAATCGAGAGGAACTGAAGCGGATTTTGGGAACGGTACGGGACCCGATTGAAACGGATGGGTTTGTTTATGAACGAGGACCGGTGGCAACCACGGAGAAGGTCAACATTTGGAGAGTTCGCTGGAGGGCATTTCGGGATGTATATGGTGTCGGGTTGTTATTGGAGCCGAAGAAGGGTCTTGTTGCGGCAGATGTCATCGTCATGCCTGATGCAGGTCAGACGCCTGAGGAGGTGGCCATAGAAGGGGAGAACCGTTATGCATTGCGACTGGCAGAAGGGGGTTGCCGGGTGTTGGTTCCTCTTTTGATCAATCGTCTGGAGAACCCATACAGGATGACGAATCGGGAGTGGTTGCATCGCCCGGCATTCGAATTGGGTCGAACTTTGGTAGGCTATGAATTGAACAAGGTTTTGGCGGGTATCCGTTGTTTGGATTATCCCTCAAAATACCAGGATCTCATGATTTGTGGCTGGGGCGAAGGTGGCAGGATGGCTTTGTATTTGGGAGCGATTCTGGAGGGTGAACCAGACTTGGCTGGTGTCTGTGTAAGTGGCTATTTCGGCTCCCGTCAGGAAGTGTGGAATGAACCTGCGGACCGGAATGTATTTGGTCTTCTCACAAGATTTGGAGATGCCGAAATTGCAGGGATGATTGGCGAGAAGTTGATGATCGAACATACGACTTCTCCTGCCTTTGTTTTTCGTCCGGATGCCAAAGGCGAACCGGAGATGTTTTCGACTCGGAGGCCAAATAAGAATGGAAAGCCGGGGAAGTTAATTCAGCCCTCCTATGAGCAGGCCAAATTGGAGCACGTCATGATTCAAGGAAAGAAGCCTACCCTGGCTCAATCTTCCAAACCTTTGTCCATCACAACGTTGAATGCCTGGTTCCGGCAATGTGGTAAGGAGGTTCGTTTTTCAGAATCAGGAAAAGTGAAGTCCGTCTATCCGTTGAGTAATGCGATGATGGACGCTCGGCATAATGCACAAATGCGGGAAATCGAGGCTCATAACCAATGGGCCTTGATTGATTCGATTCAGGAACGTGCAAAGTATTTCAAGAACCTGAACACTTCCAACCTGGACGCCTTTAAGAAGACCATTGAACCCTACCGAAAAGCTTTCAACGAGGTCGTCATTGGCACCTTTGAAGGGGAAGTGGAATACCTTCCTCCCAATCCACGTACCCGGATGTATCAGGAAGGACCCAAGACCGTGAGTTATGAGGTCGTTCTGGATGTCTTTGAGGATGTGATTGCCTATGGGGTTTTGACTCTGCCCAAGGATCTGAATCTTGATGGCAATAAGAAGTATCCAGTCGTAGTTTGTCAGCATGGACTGGAAGGGCGACCACAGGATGTAATCGGAGAACCCAAGTATCGAGCTTACAAAGCTTTTGCTACCCGGCTTGCAGAAGAGGGATACATCACTTTTTCACCACAGAACCTCTACCTCTTTCGCGACAAGTTCCGCATGCAACAATTCAAGGCCAATGCCGTCGGGAAAAC
>CAYSOI010000017.1:17204-24344 GCA_964432425.1 uncultured Opitutales bacterium
TACAGTTATGCCAACAAAGGGGAGTACGAAATCTACGAATTTAACCTTGGCCGAACCTTCAACTACTCCGAAATGGCCGCCCTCATTGCCCCCAGACCTTTCATGGTCGAACGTGGCCACTTTGACGGTGTCGCCCCGGACGAAACCGTAGCCTACGAATTCGCCAAAGTGCGTCACCTCTACTCCGCCAAACTCGGCATTCCCGACAAAGCCGAAATCGAATGGTTTGTCGGCCCCCATGCCATCAATCTGAACGGAACGTTGGCTTTTCTCAATAATCACCTGAAAGGGGAGCGTTCTACAGCCGACTAACGGATTTTGTCATATTCAGGAGGTTCCACATCCGGAACTTTCTTGAGCAGACTTCTCAATTTTTCTGCACTTCCTCTCTGAGCTCTTTCTTCCAGGTAATCTTCTGTAGAGATTGCCGACATTTTCTCCGCAACGGCTGTTGAAATAAATTGGTTTATGGAGATACCCTCCTTTGCTGCAAAATCTTTAATGTGCCGATGAAGTGAATCGGGTAGTCTCAAACTCAATGTGCTCATAATGTGCCTTTCCTTTTCAAATATAAAAGTGGTTCAATAGCTTCGATGCCAAAATCTTCCGAACCTTTGAAATCTCTTAGATTGTATGTCAGTATTGCTGATGCATTTGACGCTACTGCTAATTCAAGAATCATGTCATCTTTGGGATCTTTTAAATAGGGCCTCCACAAGAACATCGGTGAGACTCGATGGGCGAGGGTTGCTACTGAGTCCAGGATACTTTCGAGTTCATCAGAGTTGTAGGGGATTTTGTTGAAATTTCTGGTTAACACATCCTCATATTCAAACAGCAAGGAGGTCGATAGGGCATAGTCCAAATTTCCGTTAGCGAGTTCTGTCAGTAAGCAGTACGAAGCACCTTTGGTTGAAATAAGTCCTGTAAATACGACATTTGTGTCGATTACAATCATGCTGTGATACTGTATACGGTATTGCTTTTGTCAATTGGAGAGTCTCTACGAAATGTGAAAATTTACATCCAGAAGTGTGAAAATGGATTTATTGATTAAGAAATTTTTATTTCTCAGGTAGCCGTTGGCCTATTTTATATACTGACTTCTGACCTCTACTCAATCACCTTCTCGATTGCTTCACCGTCAGGCTCGAAGCAGATCAAAGCTGGATTGGTAACTGCGGGTTTGCCTCCAACTTCGTACTGCTTGAGTTCCGATATCAGGGTCTTTCCAGGTGGTAGAGACGGGAGCTTTGTTTAGCTCAACAGTAACTTGGTCGCCGATATAGATGGTGACTTTCTGAATGGCGATTTCCTTAATATTACTACCACGATGTTATTAATTTGTACGTACGATTTCGACTCCGCTGATGGCGGCTTTGCCAGCCTTGGGAGAAAACTCAATGTCGAGGCGGCCTTGGATATCAAGGTTCTCTGCTGAAAAGATTTGAGCATTGGCCATATCGAAATCCTTGGCCACAGGTTTTCCTTCGATGGAGATGTCGAAAACATTTTGACCAGGCTTGAGACCCTTCTTTATCGGGAAGTACAACTTGATGTCGTACTTCGATTTGGAGTTGTTGCTCTTTTGATTGATGGCTGTGGGGACAACGATTTCGGTGACGCCTTCCACGCCAGACTTGGTGATCCAGTTCTCTTCCAAACCGGTGACAAACCATTGGGCTTCTTCTCTGGGTTCCACTTGAAAGCGGAAATCTCCCCCACGAAAAGCTTTGACCCAGAGTGTACCGTTCTCGTCATAACGATCTCCAGGAGCACCAAAGTTGAAGCCGATCTTTTCGAAGAATGTTTCCTTGGGCAGTTTGGTGTACTGGAAGCTGGACCAGGTTTCCGCACTTGGGCGTTCGACCATGGCGACGGCAGCAGCTCTTGCCCGAAGATGGAACATCCCGAAGTTGGGCATATTCAAGAGTCCGCCAGCCGGAAGCAAACTTGTGGTGCATCCCGCTTCGAATCCTGGAAGTTGGGTGCTGGTCGCCGTACTGAGATTATGGTAGGCCGTCCGCCAGGCAACGAGAGTGTCACAGGCTCCCAGTACAGCACATCCGCTTTTCTTTAAACCAAAGGTTTCTTCTTGGCCGGTGATAGGAGAGACTCGGGTGGCTTCCAGGCCTGTTTCAGGATCAAAGCCGGAGCCGTATCGGTTCAGCAAATGATTGGCAGTGATCGTAAAGGGACCATCGTAGTGTCGTTCGCTGACTTCCCATAGTTGTTTGCCCGATGTACCTTCAAATGCACGGAAGACACCATTTGGACGTCCAGACTTCTTACGGGTGACGGAAGAATCTATTCCAGGCCAACCCCAGCCTTCTTCAGTCCAGGTGCGACCATAACGATTGGGAACATATAGCCGGTCGATTCTGGAGTCGTAGGAGATGTATTTGATCAACTTCTTGAGTTCTTTGCTCCAGGTGGGTTTGCCAGATTGTAAATCAAAGGCACGCAGAGCAAACGGGGCATCATTGAGCTTCCGGCCCTTCTCTTTAAAATTCAGATAAGCATTGGTCTGTAGAAGATCGGTCAGAAAAACCCGATTCTTGGAGGCAACAAATGCACGATTATTAAAACCATGGTTCGCGGCGTGGCTCCAGAGAAGTTTGCCAGACTTTCGGTCCACTGCAAATACCTGGGACATTGGCATCCGGTCACCGCTCCAGTCCCCACCATTTCCACCACTTCCAATCTTGGCATGTTTCATGTCGATGGGGCGAAAGGCGGTTGCCACGAGAATATCGTCCACAATTCTGGGATGTCCCCAGCAGAGAGTTTCCCCGTGATCCTTGGGGAGCGGCATGTCCCAGGCTGGAAGTTGTTTGCCAGTCTTGGCATCGATTCGAATGCATTGTTGGCCTGCAAAGAGATACACTGTGTCAGCTGTGGCAGCCCAGTTGAGGCCGGTGGATCTTGGGCGATGAGTGTTTGGGATGTCCGCTTTTTCATCCGCTTTGGGATCATCCCATGGAGTGGATTTACTCAAGCCTCTTGCATTCCCGCTGTGGGAGGCACTGTAGAAGTAGATCTTTGGTGTTTCCGTTTCCCAAAGCAGTCGACCATTATAGGCATCGATCGCAGCAATGACTCCATTGCCTTGAAGAAACATCCGCCCTTCCACGACAAGCGAACCTGTCGGGCGGGAGCCTCCCATGTAGTAGCGTTGATCACTGGCGGGCCCACCATACCAGAGTATGCCGAGTGTGCCTTTGACAAGGCTGTCGCCACTGGAGTTGTTCATGGCGGCATTGGCGTACTCATGAGACCAGTCTCCGGCACCTTCCAGTTTTCCACGAAACTTGGCCTTCCATTTGCTGTTTTCCTTGTAGACTTCTGCACCACCGTAAGGGCGTAAGCTGGCGAGATCATGGCCCCATGCACGGCTACCGGCTTCAGAGAGTACGATGTTCGCAAAGTAGGGAGGGAGGACGTCTTCCTTCAGTGTCAAGGCCATGAGATTCAGTCGCCGAGTATCAAATGCTCCTCTGGAGTCGAGTTCTCGGCGGATTCTGTTCACTTTGGCTTCATCGGGATCAATTCCAACGATGTAGAAGTTGGAGTTGTGCAAAAGTCCTTCGATGATGGAACCATCATTGAGTCCACTAACCAAAGCATAACCTTCAGATTGCCCAGAGACTTTGAGGATGGCATTGGCCGATTCAACATCGCCAGCCGCCGTTGCTCTTGAGTAGACATTGTTGATTGGGGTGGTGCCGATGGAAGGGCCTGCACAAAAAATCGTACCGTCTTTTCCTGATCCAAAAATGAAATCTCTGGATGTGTTGCTGGAAGTGATGTCCTTGCCTCCTGGTACGGTTGGTCTTTCGGGAGGAGGTGTTTTAAATCCTTTGGGCCATGGGCTGATGGCTCCAGTATCGAGATCAAATGCTGCGGCTTTTCCACCAGTTCCACTGTAAGTGCGTACATGGACTTTGCCATCCATAATGAAGTGTGGGATCATCATAGCCCGCATGGCCATGGAAGGGGAACGCCAGAGGAGTTTTCCATTTTCTGCATCAAAACAGTTCATGAACACGCCATCCGCAGGCCAGCAACCACCCATGACATAAAGCTTGCCATTGAGGAGAAGGGGATGTGTTGGAATCGGCCAGGCAGACATCAGACGTCCGTGCCCAATGACAAAGCGTTGGCCATTGCCTGCAGGAGCTTTCCAGATCAACTTGCCGTCATGATTCAGGCAGTAGATAAAGCCATCATCCGAGCCGAAAATTACACGATTCTTATCTGTCGTAGCTTGTGTCCGAATCGGCCCATTTGTATAAAACTTCCAGAGTTCCTCTCCCGTTTTTGCACTGAGGGCAAGGAGAGCGTTGTTGTGTTCACAACCGACAAACACTTTGCCTCCTGCCGCAGTTGGTCGATAGCCGCTATCCTTCTGCATGTCCTTCACAAAGTCCCATTTGGGCTGGCGGGCTGGTAGTTCTTTGGTCCAGCGAAGTTTGGCTTCTTCTGCAAAAGATCCTACTGCGAAAAGTGAGAAAAGTAGGCTTGGGAAATACAGTTTATTGGAGATTTTCATAATGGATTGCATGCAATTTGTTGTGGGGGAAGCAAGAGGTTATGTCCTTGAAAAACAAAAGTGGTACAGGAGTTGTCATTTGACAGGCAGAAATCAGCAGATATGGCTGTTGAAGGTTTTTCTAATTCCTCAAGTGAAACGCAATCTCCTGTACGTCCTCCTGATCTTATCTGCCGGAATTCTGGGATATTTCCTGACCAGTATGCTGGGAGATGGAGTCTGGCTTTACCTTGGTGACAAGGTCAGTACCGAAGATGTGGTCGAGGAGGTAAAGGGACGCCTTTCCTATGACTTTGAGAAAGACCGTTGGACCAGCTTATTACTCCTGGGGTTGAAAGAAGAAAAGTTACTCCAGGTGTGGGGGATATCGGGAACCACGGGTTCAAGTCGAAAACTCAAGGAGTATCCGCTCGATGGTGGGGTTGGCGGCCTTGGTCCGAAGGTACATGGTTTGGACAGGAAGACCCCTGAGGGCATTTATCGGGTGGTCGAATTGAAGCCGAATCATGACTTTCACCGGGCCTTGGTTCTCAATTATCCCAATCAATTTGATCAGGATATGGGGGCTAAAGTTGGGGATGGGTTAAAGGAGTATCAATTTGAGATTCATGGCAGCAAGTACGAAGAGGGTGCCTTTACGTTGCAGGAAGGGGAGCCCCCTCTATCGGAGCCCTATGAAGAACCAGGTTTTTGGGACCAATTGTTCAACCTTTCCAAAGTAGAAGACTACAGTGTGCAGGATGTTCACGGACTAAAGGGCTTTGATGGAAGCATGGCCATCGGTTCTGATGATAACATTGATGAACTCTTCACCATGGTCTACGAAATCGGGCTTGAGAATGTCACCGTCATCGTCGCACCCTTTGACATGAGAGCCCAGCCCGACCGGACACTCGATATCGAAGGTATCGAATGGGAGAATCTCCTCTACGATGAAATTCGAGCCCAGATCGAAATTCAGCTTGGGAAGTGACGGCAGTATATATGTCCTATACGACCTATCACTCTCCCCACAGAAACCCGCACTTACCCAACTATTGGACGGCCTAAAGACCGTCCTACAAAACAAAGCCTAGCACCGTAGGAAGGTCCTTCAGGCCGTCCCATTTCCCGCACAAAGAAACAACGATGCTCCCTTCTACCTTTGATCACATCACCACCCGAATCGCTCTCTTTTGGGCAGGTGTGGCTTTGGCTGGCAATGTCCTGGCAGCCACGGCCAAATTTCAAATCGAATCCCTACCAATGCCCTTAGCCCTGCAAGTCGGCCATATACAGTTTGTCTGGACTGCCAGCGCAGAGTTGTCCTGCATTGCCCTAATGCTGATCTGCTGGCTTCTCGCCCTTCGTCGAAAAGCCTTCCAATTCAAATCCCTGAGCACCGTCCTGATCCTCATCGCTACCGCCGTATTCGCCATCCAACATCTCCTCCTCATGCCCCCACTCCACGAAAGAACCCTCAAAGTCATCGCCGGAGAAGTCCTCGAAAAATCCCACCTCCACAAAACCTACGCCACCACCGAAGTCATCAAATTTCTGGCCCTGGTTATCACAGGCTGCCTACCTGTTAAAAGCACCGCAGCGAAAGGCGAGAAATAACCAAGGCTCCAGCTACTGTGTCTGTATGGACTTACAGGCCGCCACAGAAAAGCAACCTTTGAACTGAGTTTACTACATTGTGCGAAATTTGAATCTCAAAATGAGGACTCCCACAATAGGCAACAACAGTCCCATAAACAGGAACTAATACCCATACCCGGAAGCTCCGGGTTCCAGCACAGAATTCTTAGGATTGCGTGGGCTGTAAGCGACAGAAACTTCGCTGCCGGTCGGGTATTTGTCACTTTTCTCTTTGGCTACGGAAATGCTCGAATGTTGGCCTCTGGAGCCAAACTGATGAAGATCTGAACTGTACTTTTGCCCATCCACTTTATATTCATATTCCACAGAAAAGGACGCAGAGTCTTCTGAAGTTTCACTCACCAATACATCGGACCGAGTAAAGGTTCCCACGGTTCTTGGCCAGGATTTACTGAAATGAGACAAGCACAACAGATACCCTCCATAAGAACTCACGCAAAGCCCGATGATCACAAGGATTTTGACACTGTTTTGGGAAATTTCCTTCACGAACTAAAGGTTTTAAAAGCCTTGCGGAATTCCTCTTCAGTATAACCCTCAACTTTTCCTGACGCAACATCATCAATTCTTTGCATACCTTCCTTCACTTTATCAGACAAGGAGTCAGGAGTGATCACACTTTCCATTATCCTTCGTGCCAAATCCTGGCTTTCTGTGGTTGGTAACTCAAATGCTTGTTGGGTAATTGCTGATGTGAGCATGATCAGAACCTATTCTCTATTTTGTGGATTTCAAACGATATTTCTTAATCGATTAATGAATCGGCAAATCCTTGGCGGATATTGGGTTAGGATTTTGGCAAGAAGATTGGGCGGCATGAAAATTTTTGATTAGATATCTTCCTGCCTCTTCATTTTCTTGCCATGTATGTTTAAGGGTTTGGTCTTTGTTTAAAAACGATCGAACAATCCTGCACAGCTGGCGAATTTACAGGGTATGTTGGTCAA
>CAYSOI010000018.1:0-24214 GCA_964432425.1 uncultured Opitutales bacterium
ATCATCAGCGAAGGCATCAGCAAACGTGTGCCTACCATCTGGAAACTTTTTTACGAAATGAACCAGGAGAAGAGCAAAGAATTCCTCTCCAAAAAAGGTTGGGCGGATGACTATGATTATGTCGTCTGGAATCATTGCTTTGCTCACGAAGCGGACACCAAATATATCGACTCCCTTACTGCGATTCACAAAGCCGGAAAGCCAGCCATTGCTCTGCACTGTGCGATGCACTCCTACCACTGGAAAGTTGCCCAGCCTAAAGATGGTGAAAAGGCGTGGCCTGCGTTTCTCGGTGTGAGTTCCCGTGGACATGGTCCCAAGAAGGCGATTACAGTGACCAAGGTGAAAGGCAAGGAAGGCCACCCGGTCCTCAAGGGTATTCCCAATGACTGGAAGACTGAAGAAGGCGAGCTCTACAATGTGCAACGTGTTTTGACTGCTGAGGTGCTAGCTTATGGCGACAATGGAAAAGTCAAAGAACCTCAAGCCCTCATTTGGGTGAATGAATTTGGTAAGGGGCGTGTCTTTGGCACGACTTTGGGGCACCACAATTCCACCATGTCTTCGAAAGCGTATCTTGATCTGCTCGGCAATGCTGTGAAGTGGATCAACAAGATCGACTGAGAGTCAGCTTTCAGCTTTTCTTTTTTTAACACGCCGGGGGCTTTGGTGCTTCCGGCGTGTTTTGTTTTTTGGGGGACGGGGTGGACAGAGTGGACGGGGGTTAGTTGGTGGGGGTGTTGCACCAGGTTTTCCACATGGTTCGGAGGGCGGTTTCGAATTTTCTGGCAAAGCCTTGGGAGTCGCAAAGGGGGGAGTTGAGCATTCTTTGGCGTAGGGAGCGTTTGATTTCTGTGAGTTTTTCGCGGTCTTTGGCGATGGCGGCGGCTTTTTGCACGTACTCTTGGTCGGAGGTGGTGATCCAGTCATTCAGGCCGACGGATTTTAACAGGGTCATGCCGACTCTGGAGCTGTGACGGTCGCCTTTTTTGGTAAGGACGGGGACTCCCATCCATAGGGCATCACAGGTGGTGGTGGTGCCGTTGTAGGGGAAGGGGTCCAGGGCGATGTCGATGGAGTTGTAGGTGTCGAGGTGATCCTGGTTGGATGGAATGTAATCCATGACCGTCAACCGGGTTTCCTCAATACCGTGCTGGCGAAAAAGGTTCAGGATGAAGTCTTGCGTTTTCTCCTTTCCAAAGGAGCGGCATTTGATGGTCAGTTCGGCTTCGGGGACTTGTTGAAGAATCTGGCACCATAGGGATACTGCGGATTCATTGAGTTTGGGGGCATTGTTGAAGGAGCCGAAGATGATTTTGCCTGGGGTTAACTCGGTTTTGCCAGATACTTGATGCCAGTGTTGATGGGGTTGGAAGCAAAGAAAGGGAGCGGGAATGCGATAGAGGGATTCACTTGCCAGGTCGTCCGCCCAAGGTGTCGGGTCGGTCACTTCATCGACAATTCTGTAATCCATGGACTCCAGGCCAGTGGTATTGGGGTAGCCCAGCCATGTTGCTTGGACGGGAGCGGCACGTTTCAAGTAGACCTCAAGGCGATTGTGACTGGTGTGTCCGGAGAGGTCTACCAGGATATCAATCTTCTTTTCCCGGATCAATTGGTCCAGCTTGGGAGTGTTGAATCCATGGACGCAGTGCCATTCATCGACATGTTCCTTGAGGATCTGGGAGCAATGGTCTTCCTTTTGGGCGGGCTGACCGGAGAAGCATACGAACTCAAATTGTGTACGGTCGTAACTGGAGAATAGCGGATGCACAAAGAAGAAGACGGCGTGGGAGTAGAGGTCTGCGGAGGTGAACCCGACTCGTAACTTCTTTTCGGGATTGGGGGAGTTGGCAAAGTCTGTTGTGGTGCGAACTTCGTCGGGGGCATGTTGTTTGTGCCAATTTTTGTGATGGTGGTACAATACTTCCCGTGGAAGGTCGTGACGGTAATGGAGGGTGAGGAGTAAGTTGGAGTGAATATTGGGGGTTTCCAGTGCTCCCAGGCCAAGGACTTTTTCATAGGTGGCACAGGCTGCGGCAGGATCTCCGGCATGTGTGTAGTATTGGGCAAGGTCGTAGTAGGCGTCTTTGAAGTTTGGGTCGATTTGAATGGCTTTGTTGCAATGGGCGATGGCTTGCTCGACCGGGGCATTTTGTTCTTTGCAGATTTTGCCCAAATAGAGATGGGCCTGGGGGAGGTTGGGGTTGACTTGAAGGGCGGATTGCAAGGCTTGTCCCGCGATGTCGAGGACTCGTAGTGCGTAGAGGGTTTCACCAATTCCCAGCAAAGCGACAAGGCTTTGGGGATTCTTCTTAGAGATTGCCTGGTAGGTGGCTAGTGCTTCCTGGTGTAGCCCCGCAAGGTTCTGCGCTTTTCCGAGGGCTGCCATCAGGTTTTCCTCACCGGGGCGAATCTCCAGGCATCGTTTGTAGAAGCGAATGGCTTCTTCGGTTTGGCCAGTCATCAGGGAGAAATCTCCCATGATCATCAATGCGTAGAGATTGCTCGGGTCTGTTAGGAGCAGACTTTGGGCCATTTCGATCGCTTCTTTGAATTGGCGATTTTGAAAAAGCTGTAGGGCTTGTTTCGCTTTGTCGTGAGTGTCCATGGCAAGAGAGTCCTTGGCTGACTTTTCCAGGAGGTGTCTGGGGAGGCAGGCTGCGGGAATATTACCTTATGGCGGCCAGGACGGCTTCCACAGAGGCTTTGGCGTCACCGAAGAGCATGTCGGTGTTGTCCTTGTAGAAAAGGGGATTCTCGACGCCGGAGTAGCCGGTGCCCATGGAGCGTTTGAGGACGATGGTGTTTTTGGCGTTCCAGGCTTCGAGTACGGGCATTCCGTAGATGGGACTGCCGGGATTGTCCTGGGCGGCGGGGTTGACGATGTCGTTGGCACCGATGACCATGACGACGTCGGTATTCGGGAAGTCTTCGTTGATTTCGTCCATTTCCAGAACGATGTCGTAGGGGACTTTCGCTTCGGCGAGGAGGACGTTCATGTGACCGGGTAATCGGCCCGCAACCGGGTGAATGGCGAAGCGGACGTTGGTGTCCTGCTCCCGGAGGAGTTTTGTGATTTCAAAAACGGGGTGCTGAGCTTGAGCGACAGCCATTCCGTAGCCGGGAATGATGATGACTTCTTTGGCGTCCTTGAGGCGTTGAGCGGTTTCTTCCGCGGTGACAGAGGTGATTTCTCCTTCGATTTCTGAGTCTCCGGCGGCGGGAGTGCCTCCATCCGAGCCGAAGCCACCGAACATGACGTTGACGATGGAGCGGTTCATGGCCTTGCACATGATGTAGCTGAGGATGGCTCCGCTGCTGCCGACAAGGGCTCCGGTTACGATGAGAAGGTCATTGGAAAGCATGAAGCCTGTTGCTGCCGCCGCCCATCCGGAATAGCTGTTGAGCATGGAAACCACGACGGGCATGTCAGCACCACCAATGGCCATGACCAAGTGGGCTCCGAGGACGAAGGCAATGGCGGTCATGATGATGAGTTCGGGCATGCCGGCATGGTCCTGAGTCTGCATGAATCGGTAGCCGAGATAGACACTGCCGACGACCATACCGAGGTTCAGCAAGTGACGGCCCGGCAGGCACAGTGGTTTGGATCCGATCATCCCCCGGAGCTTGCCAAAGGCAATTACGGATCCTGTGAAGGTGATGGCTCCGATGAAGACACCGAGAAAGATTTCAACTTCATGGATGATCTTGTTGGCTCCGGTCAGTTCCTCTGTGGTGAGGTAACTGGAGATGCCGACAAGAACGGCGGCCAGACCAACGAAAGAGTGAAGGATGGCGACGAGTTCGGGCATACTGGTCATTTCAACCTTGGCCGCGAGATACAGCCCGATGGCACCTCCCACGACCACGGCGGGAATGATCCATTTGAAGCCGTCAGGGTTGAGCAGGAGCAAGGTGGCTCCGATGGCGATGGTGATTCCGATGATGCCGTAAAGGTTGCCTTGTCGGGCGGTCTCTTGTTCACTGAGGCCGCCGAGGGACATGATGAACAAACCAGCGGCAATCAGGTAGGCCATGGCGATGAGTCCCGTTATTGGGGAATCAGTTGCAGGGGCTGAAGCCAGAATGAAGGGAAGGGAAGCTAAAGTAGTAATCATGACGGTAGGGGAGTCTCCTTATTTCTGGAACATTTTGAGCATGCGTTGCGTTACCGCGAATCCGCCCGTCACGTTAATGGTCGCCACAAAGATCGCGATAATCGCGAGGATGGTGGCCAAATTGAGTTCCGCTCCTCCCACTTGTATCAACGCTCCGATGACGATGATGCCGCTGATGGCATTGGTTACCGACATCAGTGGAGTGTGCAGGGCGGGAGTGACCGACCAGATCACTTTCCAGCCTACAAAGACCGCTAAGACAAATACCGTAAAATGCTGTCGAAAATCGGGAGGTGCATACCAGCCAATTGCCCCGCATAGGGCCAGAATCAGTACGCCGCAAATGGTTGGCCATGGACTGCTTTTCTCTTCAGGAGGTTCGATGGGGAAAGGGGGCTGGGATTGGGTCTTTTCTCTTGGAGCCACAGGAGTCGGTTGCTCGATCTTGGGAGGTGGCCAGGTGACTTCACCCTGGTGGGTCACCAGGGCACTGCGAACGACCACATCCTCTGTATCAATTTTGACTTCTGCATTCTCGGTCATTTCGTCGAGGAAATGATAAAGGTTGGTGCCAAAGAGTTCGCTGGATTGTGTGGCGACGGAGCTGGTCAGGTCCGTTAATCCAATGATCGTGACTCCATGCTTTTTGACAATGTGGTCGGGCTCAGTCAGAGCACAATTCCCGCCTTGCGGAGCTGCCAAGTCGACAATGACAGAACCATCCCGCATGGATTCGACCATGCCTGAGGTGATGAGTTCTGGGGCAGGTTTTCCTGGGATCAGTGCCGTGGTGATGATGATGTCCACCTCCATGGCTTGCTTGGCAAAAAGGTCCATCTCTGCTTCGATAAACTCTTTGCTCATCGTCTTGGCGTAGCCTCCTTCACCAGTGCCATCTTCTTCGAATTCCAGCATCAGAAATTCTCCGCCCATGCTTTGGACCTGTTCGGCTACGGCAGGCCGTGTGTCAAAGGCTCGAACAATGGCTCCCAGGGCACTGGCTGTGCCGATGGATGCCAGGCCTGCGACTCCGGCTCCAATGACAAGGACTTTGGCCGGTGGGATCTTTCCTGCTGCGGTGATCTGGCCGGTAAAGAAGCGACCAAAGTGATTGGCGGCTTCGACTACGGCCCGGTAGCCGGCAATGTTGGCCATGGAACTGAGGGCATCCAGCTTCTGAGCCCGTGTGATCCGTGGTACGCAGTCCATTGCCAGAGTGGTAACTTTTTTGCCAGCCAACTCTTTGATCAATGCCTCATTTTGTGCAGGCCAGATAAAGCTGATCAACTTTGTGCCTTCCTTGATCAGCTCCAGTTCGTTGATTTCATTGTCCAAAGTGCTTCCAGGGGCTCGGACTTTCAGGAGGACTTCTGCATTTTTCCAGATTTCCTGAGCATCTTTTGCAATGGTGGCTCCAGCTTCTTTATAGGTAGAGTCTGAGAAGTTGGCTCCCGCTCCGGCTCCTGATTCTATCAGGACTTGGTGCCCCAGTTTGATCAACCGTTCGGTTGTAGTCGGCGTTGCCGCGACTCTGCGTTCTCCAGGAAATATCTCTTTGGGGACTCCTATCAACATTGCCCCGAATAAAACGTTATGAGTACCAGATGTAAAGCTGATCTATTGCTGGATTGTAGATTTTTTTATCCAATACAGGTTTCAGTTTTCACCACGGAAGATATTGGAGACGCCGCAGTTGACACTTTGTATTTTGTAATACATTGTTTTTCATTATGGTCAAAACCATCAAGAAAATCGGAAATTCCCAGGGGATCATCTTTGATTCCGCTCTGCTTCAACTGGCACGGCTGAAAGTCGGGGATCATGTGAATATTGAAGTGCATAGTGGGGGGGCGATAACGCTGACGCCGTTAGATCCAAATCATTCCATGAAGCCAGTCATTGATGAGGAGACGGCAGCTTCAACTGCAAACAGAATCATCAAGAAGAATGACGAATTGTTCCGGCGATTGTCATGAGTGATGAACTGATTCACCCCACCTATGAAGCAGTCGTGGCTATTCATGCGGAGGTGTTAGCTGCCCACGGTGGAAGTCGGGGTCTTCGGGATAAGGGGTTGCTGGAATCGGCTTTGGCGGCTCCACAGGCAACGATGATGGGGCAACCTTTGATTGAGGACCCTATTGAGATTGCTGCTGCTTATCTCTTTTACATTTGTAGTAATCATGCCTTTGTCGATGGGAACAAACGGGCCGCGTTGGCAACTTGTCTTGTTTTCTTGAGTGTCAATGGATTACTCCCCAGTGAAGATTTGGACGTTGATCCATGGGAAGCCTTAACTTTGGAAGTTGCCGCTGGGGAATTGACACGGGCTGAGACCACTGAACGATTGAGAGGTTTGCTTTCGGTTTAGCCGAGGTGGTATGCGGATTTGTTGGACAGAACCGGGATCGTGATCAGGGTGTGCGGATGGATTTGTTCAAAAGTCGGGTTTGGGCAGTAGGTTGCTGCTTGGTGTTTTCCTTCTCTCATGCTGCGGATTGGCATCAGGCATCCGGGCCGAATGGTGATTTTTCGACCACTGAGGAGGCTCCCGTGAAATGGAGTGTGGCGTTGGGGCAGAACATTGGCTGGAAGCTGACCTTGCCGGAGACGGGGCAAAGTACGCCGGTAGTGTCTGGGTGCAAATTGTTCTTTACGACCTTGAAACCCGTGGAGGCCGACTCGTCTTTGGGGAAGGACATCATTGCCTGGTGTTGTGAGGTGGCAACAGGGGAAGTGCTGTGGAAACGGGAGGTTTTGGGCAAACATCCGCTTCGTCTTTCGGGGTGTTTCAGTGACAGTTCCGCTCCAGCTCCGGTTTGTGATGGAGAGCGGGTGATTTTTTTGAATGCTTCGGGGACGGTTGCCTGTTTTGATCTCAATGGAACCCTGTTGTGGTCGAAACCCTATTTGAGTGTTGGGAGATGTATGCCGTTTTTGCACAATGGGAGATATGTGTTTACCCGGCAGGTTTATCCTCCAGATCCAAACGGGAACTTTCCACACAAGTACAAAGATTCGCCCAAGGAGATGTGGACACAGTTGCAGGCATTGGATGTGGAGACGGGAGAGATTGTGTGGACTTCCGAATGCGGGGTGAACATGGGGATGGCCACTATGCCACAAACCCGGGAAGATGGTCTGGCGGTTGCCGTTGTTGGTCGGGGCGGGGGACATGGACCTCCCGAAAAACCTCATGGCCTATCGATGGTGAATTTGGAAAATGGCAAGACTCTCTGGACACTACCACTGGAAGGGTTCATGGCGACCATGAGCTATCGGTTGCAGGGTGGTGCGGTGCACATCTTTCATGACACGGAGCATTTATCCGTAGATGAAAAGACAGGAAAGGTCCTTCGGCGAACTTCCATTACGGAGGATGTTCCGGTACTTCGTTGGATCGATGGAAAACGGGAATCCCGGAAGGAAACTCTTCCAGTCAGCAAAAAGAAACGGATGATCACACAGGGTTCCAATTTGCTGGTGGGGCGGCACCATTACTTTCGCAGCTACGTGCGTCCCTGGTTGGGCAGAGTGGATGTCGAGACTGGAAAGGTGGAGTATCTGGAGCTTCCTCTTCAGGTTTCTCGTAAACCTGGAGAGAAAGAAGAATGGATCTGGTTTCAAACAGTCAAAGGCAAGAAGGCTCCTGGTCTGACCAAGCAGGGGATTCCCAACGATATGCGTAATTCCCGTGGTTTTCAGGTTGTCGGCGACAAGCGTTCTCACGGCAGTGGCTGGGGGCATGTGGCTTCTCCTCAAATGACAGTTGCCGGCAAGCATCTCTACATACCTGTGATGAATGGGACGGTATTTGTGATTGATCTCGAAGCCCCACAATTGGAGGAGTCCGCCATTGTTGCGATCAATGATCTTGGTCCCGCTGGCCAATCCTTTACCCGTGCAAGCCTGTCATTTGCCGGAGGAAAAGTATTTGCCCACACCATTCGGGAGCTGATCTGTATTGGCGGTGTGAAATAGTTTGGTTGTTTATTTCATATCATTTGGTACTTGCTGGATCTCTCTGAATTTGGAGAATTGCATCAAGTTGGTTTTATGAAAGATGAGAGTTACTATAGAGATTTCAGAGAATAAGCTTGATCAAATCCTCAAGGCGACGGGTCAAAAGAAGAAATCCCCGGCGTTGGCAATGGCTTTGAATACATATTTAAAGGATAGGGAACGTCAGGCTTTTTTGGATAAAGTCCATTCTGGGCAAACCGATTACACTACTTCCAACGATGAAATTGAAGAGATGTGTCAGTTGACGAAGTGATGACTTTGATTGATACGTCCGGATGGATTCAGTTTTTTCGACGTAAAGGGTGTGTTGAAATCAAATCTCATGTGTCCAAACTGCTCAGTTTGAATCAGGCTGCCTACACTTGCCCAGTTCGTTATGAACTGTTTTTTGGAGCAAAGAGGGAAGAAAAGAAGGATTTGGAAATAGGTTTGAGTTTTGCAACCCGATTGGCTTTGCAATCTGAGCATTGGGATGAGGCTGCAGAGATTGGGTGTCGTCTACGTTTACAGGGCTTTACGTTTCCTGCTGCGGACGTCCTCATTGCGGTGGTAGCTTGTCAGGCGTCGATACCGATTCTTTCCTGTGATCAGCATTTTGTTACCATCCAGCAGCAAGGTTTGCCGCAATTACAGGTGCAGGACTTTTCCTAAACCCTGTGTCCTGTCCGAATGGTCTCAGGCTGACTTCTTTTTTTCGTTCAAGACAACGAGAGTCGGGGTTTCGTTGAGTTTGGGGCCTGCGGATTTGAAGAGTTTAGCGAAGAATTTCTGCCAGTTTCTTAGGTGAACCCTCATGGCATCCCTGGCGGCTTCGGCGTCCTTTTTTTCGATGGCTTCGAGAATGCCAGCATGTTCATCAATGGCACTTCGGAGGGTTTTGAGGGGGGCTTGTTCTTCGAAACCAAAGAGATTCAATCCTCTGTGAAGCAGGCGATATCGGGAGACATCTTCGCTCAAGCGGCGATTTCCACTGGCGTTGGCAATGGTGGCGTGAAAGAGTTCGTCGTAATCTGCCCAACCTTCCAGCCAGGTATTCCGGTCTTCCGCGGGGATTTTTACTTTTTCGTGGCGGAGTTGTAGTTTGTTGAGCTGGGTAGCTCTCATGCGGGTAGCGGCTAAACGGGAGGTTTCGCCTTCCAGAAGGATTCGCATTTCAAAGATTTCGTGGATGTCCTGCGGAGTCAGCCCCTGAACAACGGGTGAGCAGTTGGGGACTTGTTTGATCAGGCCGTCCTTGATGAGTTGAAGCATGGCGTTGTGCACGGGGGTCCGGCTGACACCGAGTTCGCGGGTCAATGCCAATTCACTCAAGGGTTCTCCTGGCTTGCGTTTGCCGGAGAGGATGTGCTCAAGCAGTGTCTCGTAGATGGTATCTGTGAGAGGCTTTTCTTTGGATTGCCTAATCTTTGCTGCGGCCATGATCACCAAATCTTATGGAGGAGTCACAACATAGAGCAAGCTTGTTGTCTATGATGCCAGAAGCTTCAAAGCTTCTTGTTGACCACGAGGAGGTTGGGGGAGCTACAGAGGGCTTCTGCCTCATTATTAAACATGTCGTCAAAGAATTCCTGCCATCGGCGTAAATGCATCCTCATGGAATCCCGTGCCGCTTCAGAGTTGAAGTGCTTGAAGGCATGGAGAATGTGGGCGTGTTCTTCGAGAGCGGATCGCATCATTTCCAGTGGTGCCATTTCATCGGCCAAACCATATAGATTCAAACCTCTGTGGAGCAGGCGATAGCGGTTTACATCTTCTGCCAGGAGTTTGTTCCCAGTACTGGTCGCAATGGTTTGGTGAAAGATGTTATCGTACTCATTCCATTTTTCCAGCCATTCATTTCTTGTTCCATGAAAAGCTTCCACTTCCTTATGGAGTAGCTCCAACTTCAGGAGCCGGGATTTGTGCATTCGAAAAGTTGCATGCCGTGCCGCATCTCCTTCGATCAGAATCCGCATTTCGTAGATTTGGTGAATGTCATCCTGAGTTAATCCTCGAACCACCGGACGATGATTGTGCTCATGCTCGATTAGCCCGTCTTTGGTCAATTGCAGAACTGCATTGTGAACAGGAGTGCGGCTGACTCCGAGTTCCTTGGTCAGTGCAAGTTCACTGATCGGTTCACCGGGTTTACATTTCCCGGTGACAATGTGTTCGACGAGTTTCTCGTAAATGGTGTCTGTCAGGGCCTTCGGCCTTGGTGTGCTCATCAATATAGAAAAGGATGTAGATTTAATGAAATTAAAATATTGCGTCAAAGATGGAATTTTCAGAGCAGCCGTCAGTCGCTCACGAAATCGTTCCCTTTCCCGTTTGAATCCCTATTCCGGTAACGTAAAATTATCGGCTTTACTTTTGCAAAAACTCCAAAATGGATCGCCCCAATGCCCGACCGTAGTTCAGATATCCGGTTTGGGTGCTATTAGGAGTGTCCCAAGAGGTTTCCAAAGTCAAGCATACGGAGTCGGGCCGGGTATTTTGGGCGACCCAATTTTTACTGATCCGTCTCCAGAGAGGGTGGTAGTTGGCTCCAGTGATACGCAGGTTTGGATTAAAACCCAAGGGTTCTTTGGGAAGGTGAATCTTACAAAGGTTGATGAACTTGGTTTGGTTTTCAATTCTTTGGGGCGTCATGTGATCTTTGGGGGCTGCAAAGAAGAAGGGTTTGCGGTCTCCAGGACCTGGGTTGTGCAGATCGATGAAGAGTGAAAAGGTATGGGTTTGGTTCAGTTGTTTGATCAGTTTTTGGGCCGCTTTGACTTCTGGATGGATCGGCTCCTCTCCCCAATCCCGGTTGTGGTCGTGGGGAATTTGGTTTTTTCCCCCGGCACCACGCTGCACATTATCGATGTCCATGATGGGAACAATGCAGATCCTCGCATTTTGTCTTAGCCATGTGGCATCCATGTCACTGGATGCCAACCATTGTGTAAAACCTCTGCAAACCCAGCTTGAGCCGGATTCCCATGCATGCTGGCGGGCCTGAATCCAGATGGCGGGCAGATCTTTGCCGCCTTCAGGAGTCCATCGGAGTGCAGGAACTTTGTGGCCGTCTTTGCTGGTGCAGAGGGTAAACTTCTTCGCACCCACTTTGGCCGCTGCAACTTCATCAACAAGCTGGTTGGCATGATCCAAATGAAAAGGTGGTCCCCAGGCCAGCCAAAGGGTGTTGGCCGGGACTTTGAGAGCATAGGTGATCAAGTTTTTCTCCTTTTTACCGGGAGCGGTTTGCTGCCAGATTTGGTTGTCGGTGCTGAACGCGGCCTGACGAGGGGTGGTGAAACCGGAGCCTTCGAGTTGAAACTGCCAGGTTTGGCCTTTCGACAGTCCTTCCACTTTGAAGTACCACCAGCAATCCCAACCACGGTTCTTATGCTTGATGGGTCGGAAGCGGAGAACTTTGTTCACGGGGTCATTGTTCAGGACGTTCACATTGCCGCCCGGGAAGTCGAAAGAGACTTTTGGTGCAGGTGGATTCTGCAGTTCTGTGGTTAACAAATAGGGGTGGAGTACCGGGTCACCGTAATCATGGGCATCCAGAACGGAGAGAAAGTAATCTCCATTCTTGGGGATTTGGAAGGTGATTTTGGAATCCCGTTTTTGTCCGTGGTCATCATTGGAGGCGAGGATGTGAAATTGGTCGTCGCAAAGATAGAGGAAGGAATCCAACGCTGAGGCGATGGTGTTGGCCTGGATTTGAGCGACCAGAGTTTGCCCGGCCTGGGCAGAGATTTTGTAGGTGTCGACATCCTGGTTTTTGTGGATGGTGCCGTGAACAGGTGTGCCTGGTTTTATGGGGATGGCTTTTTCAAAACTGCCATCATTGTTCTTCTCCCATTGCAGATGAGGGAGTATTTGAATGCTTGCTGTTTTTGTTTTTCCTTCGGGTGTTTCCAGAAACAATGGGAGAGATGATCCTTCGAAGGAAGGTGGCACTGTCAATTCCAGTGTAAATTGGGTGTCGCCAGTAACGAGTTTGTTGAGCCGGTTGGGGGGAGGTGTACTTTTTCTTGAATGGAAACAGCGCAGAATCTTGTGTTCGTTTTCCCCGAAGTGGATCTGGGTATTGGCAGGTAGATTCAGTCCCCGAATTAGGATTTTTTGTGTCACTCCTTTTTCAATGGCCAGAGGCGAAATTATGTTCAGTTTCGGAGGTTCTGCCTGTAGGGAGGACAGCAGAACACCGGCCAGCAATAGCCCTGAGGTTTGACTCTTCACTTATCCCTGGAAGAGTTCATTGAGCATTCTGCCCTGGTCAAGAATGCTGATTGGGCGTCCATCCGGGGAGTGGATTTCCGAACGTGGATGGATGCCGAGTGATTCATAAACGGTATGGGCAACATCGGCAGGCCGGACGGGGTTGTCTGTCACATAGGCACCTTCAGCATCGGTGGCTCCGATCACTTTGCCTGGCTGAACTCCTGCTCCTGCAAAGAGCAGAGAACCTGCACGGCCCCAGTGGTCGCGACCTTTGTTTTTGTTGATTTCCGGAGTGCGGCCGAATTCTCCCATACAGAGGACAAGGGTGTCGTCGAGAAGACCGCGTTGGTGCATGTCGTCGATCAAGGCGGAAAATCCCTGGTCAAACTCTGGGAGCTTTTTGTCGAGACCGGGGAAGATGTTGCTGTGATGGTCCCAGCCGCCATAGTTGACGGTGACGAAGCGGACACCGTTTTCGATGAGACGCCGGGCCAGCAAGGCACTTTGTCCAAAGGTGTTGCGACCGTAGCGGTCTCGCAGCTTGTCAGTCTCTTTCTCCATCGCGAAAGCGTTTTGGGCTTTGGGCGAAAGCACCATCTCTGCGGCCCTGGTCTGAAACTCATCGTAAGTCGCCAGTTGATCATCGCCTTCAATTTGTGCGGTCAACGTGTCGACGGCATTGAGGATGGATTGGCGGCGGTTTTGAATAGCTTCGGTATGGGATTTGTTGCGGGATAGGTCTCGAACCCGATAGTCTTGTTCGTTTGGGTTGCCTGCTTTGAAGGATTCACAACGTCCTCCCAGGAAGGCACTTTTGCCGAGTTCCCAGGTGAAGGAAGGATTCTTGGGCACAGCGATGTAGGGAGGGAGGATGCCATCAAATCCAGTCTTGTGGGCAACAACGGCTCCCATGGCCGGATAATCTCCAAATGCAGAACCAAACCGCCCGGATAGCACCCAGTTGGTTGCCGTTTCGTGGTGATCGTTTTCATGGCTGCCGGAGCGAACCAGGCAGACCTTGTCCATGGTTTTGGCCATCTTTGGCAGGAGTTCACCAATTTTCAGCCCAGGGACATTGGTGGAGATTTCCTTGTACTTGCCGCGTACGGCTTCCCGAGCATTGGGTTTGAGGTCAAAACTGTCGTGATGGGAAATGCCCCCTCCGAGGAATACCAGCAGCACGGACTTGGCCCGGGCTTTTCCGGAAGGAGCGGCTTTGAGAAGCGTGGGAAGTGAAAGCCCCATCGGAGCAATGGTGCCGATCTTGAGAAATTCACGGCGTTTCAGCGGGTCTGGAGAAAGAGTAAGCATGGTGCTGTAGAGGTTTATCCTTGGGGCGGTCAGTTTAGTGATTAAAGGCAAATTCCTTGGTGTTGAGCAGAGCCCAGAAGAGATCATACCATGGATCTTCCGGATTATCGGTGGCGGTGGGTTGCTTGAGGATTTTGTGCAGGGTTTGGCTTTCAGCGGGGCGAGGTGGGCGGCTGAGGGTTGCCAGAAAGATGGCGTCGGAGCGTTTTTGCAGGTCGGATTGTTCGTTGAGAATGGTTTTTAAACGGCCTTTGGGGTTTCGGAGACGGCTTTGAATTTCATCACTGTTTCGGATATGGAGCACTTGCGGGAGGGTGACTTCACTTTGTCGTTCGCAGGCACATGCGGTAACTCGGTTGCTGCGTCCAAAGGTGGTCAGGAAGTAGGAACTGGTTTCCGGGCCGGGGAGTTGGATGGCACGAATTCCGTAGGGATAGCCGCTGAACCTTTCGGGGATGCCAGTGGATTGGCTGATGGCGTCGAGGAGGACTTCAGCGTCCAGGCGTCTAGCCAGGTAATGGGAATAAAAGCGGCGGTCATCTTTGTTGCCGGGAAGGGTTTGTGACTGGAGTTGGTAGGCTCGGGAGTTGAGGATTTGCCGCATGAGGTGGCGAAGGTCGAAGCCGTTATCGACGAAGTCTTTCCGGAGGGCATTCCAGAGTTCTGGATTGGAGGGCGGGTTCGAGGGGCGGAGGTCGTCCACAGGTTCGACCAGTCCAGCACCCATGTAGTGTTTCCAGATCCGGTTCACAATGGCTCCGCTGAAGTATTCGTTGTCGGCAGAAGTGAGCCAGTTGACCAATGTGTGTCGGGGATCTTTGCCTTCTGGAATCAGAGTTTCTCTGCGGTCCAGAGGCTGAGGTGCCATCATCTTGCCAGTTCGTTTGTGTCGGGCCATGGCTGGTTTTTGCCGGGCTTTCTCCAACTCCCGTTGCTGGCGGTCGAGATTATCCTTAGCTTTCTTGAGATCCGTTTCCGCTTTCTTCACTTGGTCTTCGGTAGCATCCTTTGGAAGGGAATGTTTGGCTCGTTGGGCTTGGGCCAGTTTGTCCCGGGACTTTTTCATTTGGAGCCGGATTCGGGTGGCGTCGGGATGTGTGGTGTGAAGAGTGGTGGTGCCGACATCGGGTTTATGTCTTTCCAGGCTGGATCGGGTGAAGTAGGCGGCGAAATGATAGAAGTCGTCCTGAGTGTAGCGGGCCGTGGGGTGATTATGGCACCTTGCACAGCCTATTCTTGTACCGAGGAAGGCTTGGGCTACGGAGTCGGCTACTTCGGAATCTTCTGCCGTTCGTTTCTCTCCAATCGTGGTGATGTAGTAGCCAACAGCTGGGTTTTGGTGGACGGAACCTTTGGAGGTGAGAATGTCGCGGGTGAGTTGGTCCCAGGGTTTGTTTGTCGCAACTTGTTTGCGAAGCCAGGAATGAAAGGAGCGTACTCCTTTGATCCCGCGGACATCGTGATCCCGTTCCTTGCGGTTTTGCAAGAGGTCGCCGAGTTGGAGCGTCCAGTAATCGATAAACTCCTGGCTGGCCAGCAGTTCATTGACCAGAATTTCCCGTTTGTTGGGAGACTTGTCGGCGAGAAAACTTTGGACTTTGGGGGGAGAGGGGAGTGTGCCGGTGGCGTCGAGGCTGGCACGGCGAAGAAAGGTGGCATCATCGCAGTGCCCGGATGGAGGGATGTGGAGTTCCTTGAGTTTGGCAAAGAGGGGCTTGTCGATAAAGTTGAATTGCTTGGTGTAGGTGTTTGGTTGGATTTCCTCCTTTTGGGGAATGGAAAAGGTAGCGACGGCGACTTGATCGAGATAGTGCACTCGCAGAGTGGTGGCTCCTGGGCGAAGGGCGGTGAATTGTCCTTCAGGAGTTACCTTGAGGATGGTCTCGTCGCCGGAGAAGAATTGAGCCAGCCAGGAAATGTCCCTTGTCGAACTATCAGAGAAGGTGGCCTGGACTTTGAGGGTTTTTGTCTGGCCGGTTTCGAGTTTGGCTGACTTGGGCGTCAGTTCGATGGCTTGAAGTGTGGGGTCTTCTTCAGATGTGGTTGGGGCTCCTGCGGCAATCCATTGGGCCAGGGTTTTGAAGTATCGGGAATCGGTTTTGAAACGTTGTTTGCCTTCATGCGGAACTTGAGCCGTAGCTTTGAGCAGGAGCAGACTCTGTTCCGGTGCCAGCCGATTGATGCGGCGGGAATTGTACTCACGGGTCAGCCATTTGTGATCCTGCTCCGCAGCATAGCCACGCAAGGAAAGCTTGAATTGCCCCTGTCCGGCACTCTTTCCATGACAAGCTCCCTGGTTACACCCCGTCCGAGTCAGAATCGGTAGGATTTCATTTCGGTAGGAGGGAGCCTTCTGATTCTCAGAAAACAGAAAAGTAAGAGGTGCCAAAAGTGCGACGACGAAGATGCCCAGCTTCATAACTTGATGAATATATCCATGAAGGCTGGAATTTGTCCAGATTTAGGGAGCCTGAACGAATTCGGGAAACTTCTTGGCGAATGATTTATCGAAGGATGAAACCAAATGGCAACGATAGGAGCGGCTTTGTTCCGCAATAAGCCCATCAGGTAAGTCTCCTCCTTGATAAACCAGTTGGATTGCCCTCCGAAGCCGATCCTCGTTTTCAACTTCCAGATTGTTGATGGATAGGAGTTTTTCAAAAGCTGATGCAGCTTCTTGGGGTTCCCAATCATACATTGCTGTTAGGACCCAACACGTTTCAATCCAAACGATATCAAGAACCAAAAATGTTTCCCCCTTTTGGGATAACAAACTCAGTACCTGATTATATTGTTTCAGATCGTCCCGTGTGAGGTATCTGACCAGGATGTTGGTATCCAAAGAAATCATTTATTGGACTGCTGATAGCGTCTCACCGCACTTTGCTTGATCACATTATTCATGTCTTCAATGCTGACCGGTTTGGCTGGTTTTTTCTTGGGAAAGCTATCGGCGAGACTTTCAAAGGTTTCCGATTTAGCAGTGAGACGAAAGCTTCCATCGCCCAAGTCGACATACGTCAATTTGCAGGAAGGGGTTGCACCAAGTGCTTTGACTACTGCTTTGGGGAGAGTTGTCTGGTTTTTTCCCGTAAGCGTGGATTTAAATATCATTCAAGGATTTGATAATAATTCCTTGAAATGTGCAATTCTCAATTCTAAACGTTCCCTTGAACCTTTCTTCAGTCTGGGTGGCTTCTTTCCATTCATTTTTTTATAGCCAATCCTGCTGTAGGAACTATTGAAATCATAGCTACTATGAAATCACTTAAACTTGTTGTTCTCTTTGTTGTGTCATTTGCATCTGTTGCTTTGGGTAAGGATGCCAAGATTGTCTTTTTGGCGGGTGGTCCAAGTCATGGTCCTGGGGAGCATGAGTTTAATGCGGGATGTCAGTTACTGGCCAAAGCCCTTAACGAGCAGAGTGGTTTGAAAGTAAAGGCTACGGTGATCAATGGTTGGCCGAAGGACGATTCGGTTCTGGATG
Organism: uncultured Opitutales bacterium; assembly: GCA_964432425.1. GTDB lineage: Bacteria > Verrucomicrobiota > Verrucomicrobiia > Opitutales > JABJCN01 > JAYPDO01. Next base: position 17,143 of record CAYSOI010000018.1, read on the forward strand.
ATGCCAAGGCAATCGTGGTATATTCTGATGCAACCACGGTTGTACGCAACGGTTGGGACAAAATGGATGCCCTGGCGAAGAAAGGTGTCGGACTGATGTTCATGCACTACGCTGTTCATCCTAATGCAGAGAACGGCGAGAAATACTTTCGTCCCTGGATCGGTGGTGCTTTTGAGACCGGGTGGTCTGTCAACCCTCATTGGGTCGCTGCGATGGAAGTACTCCCTGACCATCCTATTTCCAATGGAGTTTGTGATTTGGTGGAAGCCTATGACGAGTTTTACTACAACATGCGTTTCATCAAAGACCGTTCGAAAGTGCAGGACCTTGTCACCGCAAACCCTTCCCGTGAAAGAATCAAACGCTACATCAATCTCTGGAATGGACACGGAGTCCGTGGCATCGGCAAGAAGCAGACTCTGATGTGGGGCATTGAACGGGAAGATGGTGGCCGAGGAGTCGGCTTTACCGGCGGGCACTATCACCGCAACTGGGCCATTGATGGCTTCCGCAAAATCGCTCTCAACGCCATCATTTGGACTGCCGGACTGGAAGTTCCCAAAGATGGTGTGAAGTCCCTGGCTGTGTCCGAAAAACAACTCAACGAGAATCTCGACAAAAAGCGTAGGACCAAGCACCTGACTGTCCCTACTGAGAAAGAGATCAAAGCCATCCCCGCGGCCAAAATCGACACTGCTCGAGAAGCGAAGTTCAAGGACTGAGTTTATAGGACGTATACGACCTATGAGACCTATACGACCTATGAGACCTCTCTCGGTCTATTGGTTGGCAGTATGCATTATGTTGCCAGGCTGCTTGTCTATAGACACGTACGAGCAACGGATGGCTCGTTGGGAGGCGTTCAAAGCGGAATGGGAGGCGAAGGGTTTTGACTTTGATGCGAAGAAATTGATTCCTCCTGAGGTTCCGAGTGAGGAGAATTTTGCTCATACTCCGCTGCTGAAGCCACTCTATGATGTGGAGTGGAATGTGGATTTTACAAAAGTGATTGAGGAGAGGGATCTTGAGGGGAGGCAGAGGACGGGACAGTTTCTCCAGCGTCTTAAGTTGAGCGATAAAGCAAAGGAGCAATATGGAAACAAATCCTGGATTGGTGGTGAGGCGGTGGACCTTGAAGCTTGGCAGCAATCCTTTCGGGATCATGAGGAATGGCCCAATCCTGTGACTCGCGGTGACCCGGCGGAGGATATCTTGTTGGCTTTGAAGAAGTACGACTCGGGGTTGGTGGAACTGGAAAATGCCGTTCGGGATCGTCCGTTTTCACGCTTTGGCATCGAATACAGAGCCCATTTCTTTAGCTATTCTTCCCATAGTTCGGTTTTGATTCGTTCTGCTCGGGCTTATCAGCTCAGAGCCTGCCTTCTTTTACAACAAAATCTCAAACCTCAAGCTCTCAAGGATATTGAAACGGGATTGTTGATTGCCCTGTCAATCCATGATGAGCCCATGGCCATTTCTGTTTCACTTCAGGGGGGGATGGTTGAGGCACTGCTGCAGCCTGTGTGGGAAGGCTTAAAAAGGGAGGCTTGGAGTGCAGAGGAATTGAAATTGTTGCTCCAACAATTCGAGGCTTTAGATTTTTTGCAAAGGTTGGAGCTTGGCTTGAAAGGGGAGCGTTTGTTCATGAACGAGTTTCTTGAAAGACCGAATTTGAAGGAACAGCTTTTAGAAGACTTTGGTGGAGGTGAATTTATTCATGGTTCCGCCCAGGTATGGATCGATTTTCTTCTAAAGTCTCAGCAATATTTGCCCGAACTCAACATGGTCTATTTTGAAATCCAACAGAAAGCTCTGAGTGTTGAGAAGCAAAGAATTTTCGTGGGAACTCTTGAGAATCCCAAAGCCGTAGTTCTGAATCCCTCAAAGGAATTGGAAAAGTTACTTCTGTCAGGTTTAGGAGTTTCTCTCTTTCAAGAAGTTGCCAGAATTCACAATTATCTCCAAATGGCTCGGATCGCTTGTCTTCTGGAGCTTCATAAGCTGGAGAAAGGTTCCTATCCTGAGACTTTGGATGAGATGTCTTTGGATCTTCCGCATGACTGCCTCACAGGTGAGAGCTTCCTCTATCGCCAGACTGGAGACGGCAGGTATCAACTCTACAGCTTGGGATGGAACGAAAGGGATGATCGTGGTCGAGTTTCCAAAGACCGCAAAGGGCCAGATGGGGACTGGGTCTGGCAGTACACGAAGGTGCCAGTGTTGGAGGAGTGAGTTGAGGAACTCGGTAAGGGACTGAATGGACCTAATAGCTGTGGTGGGCATCGGTCGTTTTCGTCACTTGTTTTCTTGGTCTCCAACGTGTGCGACTGATACTGAATTCTCAGAAATGAAGCCTGAGGCATTTGATGGAAAGTCTTGGTTTACCGGAGTCCGGATCTTTTGTGATTAGCTTGTGGAGTTGCGAAGATAAGGAGTTGTAACAGGTTTGTCATTTCATTGTAATTCAGAGGCGGTTGGTATAGGGTATTTTAAAGTGCCTAAGCGTGGATTTCTATTAATGAAAAAAACTTATTTTTCAGCCTTTTTTATTTTTACATTGGCTAGTTGGCAGAGCTTGTCTTCTCAGGAGGAAGAATCGCTGACGGACAAGCTCTGGAATTTGCCCCAAGTCTATGAGGATGAGGAAAATTCTTATCTGCAGGAGTTTGAGTTTCTTGTGTATGCTCAACCTCAGGTGGCTTGGGTGGATTCAGATAATGGATACTTTGAAGATTCGGGATTTCGGAGGTTTCGGATTGGGACACGGACTCGGTTTTTAAGGGAGTGGTATATGTTCAGTCTTGTAGATGTTGATCCTGTTGATGGGCCCTTTTACGAGAACATCACTTTGGCGTACCTGACTTGGTCTCCGTTTGGGAACTCTTTGTCGGACCGGAAAAAGTTTCAAATCTCCGGTGGAAAGCAAAAGATGAATTTTACCCGGGAGTTCACTCAGTCACCCAAGGTTATCAAGACAGTCGAGAGGTCGATGCTGGTCAATTATCACTTTCCTCAATTTGCAACAGGAGGATGGGTCAGTGGTGCAATGGGAGATCATCGTTATATGGTGGCAATTTTTTCTGGAGATAAGGAAGATGAATTTTCCAGATTTGAGGATGGTGGTCTGTGCCTGGTCAAACTGAGTAAGGACATCGGAAAGGATTGGAATGTGGATCTCGATTTGGTCCTGGCTGATGATGAGCAGGAGGTTATCTCCGGAATCAATTGGGGATTTTCATTTTCGGCCGAGTTCAATCCGGATTACTCAAATGGGAATTTCTACTTTCTGGGGGATTTAATCGCAACGATAGGAAAGGAAAATCAGGCAGATACTTATGGTGTTGTCCTCATGCCCGCCTGGCAATTGCACAAGAAGTTGGAATTTGTCACTCGTCTACAGTTGGCTTCTTCATCAGAGATCGATGGTCTTCGGTTACAAAAGTATTATGAGCGATTGGCTGGCGATTTCCGGGGGGAGAATTATGTGGCAGGGTATGCTGGCCTGAATTACTTTATTCGTGGCCACAATCTCAAGTTGATGGGCGGTCTTGAATATGCCAAAATGGATCCAGATGCATTTGATGGCCATACATGGTTTCTGGCGTTGAGGACATGGTTTTGATCTCTGTTTCTTATCCTGAGAAGTCCCATTCTTAATAACCCCTATCAGAACAAGATTTGTGTCGATTTCTTGAAAGATAGACCTAGTCGTCAGTTAAATTTCTGCTGATTATTAAACCCAAACTGCATACATTATGTCTATCGAAAAACACGACCTAATTCACGAATTTCCTGAGCATAAGGAAGCGATTCATGAATTGAAAATGAATGATACGCATTTCAGAAAACTCTTTGATGAGTATCATGACGTTGAGCATGAAGTGCATCGCATTGAAGAAGGCGTGGAAAACACCAGTGACCATTATCTGGAAGAAAGAAAACGAGCACGTCTTCATCTGAAAGATGAGTTGTACGCCATTATCAAACATTTTGAGTCCAAACAGGCTTAATCCTTTTTCCCATTTCATAATAAAAAGGGCCGCAGTGGATAAGCTGCGGCCCTTTTTTTTGTAATTCTAGAAAACCCTACTTTTCTGTAGTGAATGGGGAGGCGGGCAGGCCTTCTTTGTTGTAGAGGTTGATGCCTACGGGGTTGGACTGGTAGCCGAAGCGTACGTTTTTGGGTTTGCTGACTCCCTTGGCGTGGACGACGACGGTGTCGCCATCAATCCTGGCTTTGGCCCAATACCAGGAGCCGTTGTGTTCCTGAATGGCAAAGTGAGTGAGTTCTTCGCCTTCGGTCTCCTTGGCTGGTTCAAGACCTTCCTTTTTGGCTGTGATCAGTCCTCCTCCGACGTGATCGAAGTGGATGCGGATTTTGTCGCCTTCAATGGTCATGCATTTGTAGAGGGGGCCGGAGTAGACAATGTCCTTTCCGTAGTTTTTGGCCAGAGCCCATAGGGCCAGCCGGGCTCCGACGTCCTGTTTGTTCTTGGGGTGAATGTCACGGGCTTCGCCAATGTCGATGATCACGGCCATGCCGGTGTTGGGAATGCGAAGGGCACGACGTTGACCTTCACGGACAGGTCCCCAGCCTCCGCCGGCAGGATTTTCGGACGGGTTCTGGAAGTTGGCCAATTGGACCCAGTAGAAGGAAAGATCGTCATTCTCGAAGACTGTACGCCAACCTTTGACCAAAGCTTCTTTGAGGAACTCATAACGAAGGCCGTCTCCGGCATTGGATTCGCCTTGGTACCAGATGGCTCCCCGGACGCTCATGGGAAGCAGGCCATGTACCATTCCATTGTAGATTTGAGTCGCTCCGCCTTTGGGTCTGACATTGAATTGAGGGGCTGTCCCGATGCCTTTGCCGGTGTTGAGGTTGTCCTTCGCTTTGGTTAGCCAGGTTTCCACACTGGCAATGTATTTCTCATAATTGGCCTTGCCTTTGGGGGTCGACGGGTCGGACGCATTCACACTTTCCTGATAATCTTTCAGACTGGGGACTTGGCGAAAGCCTACCGGTGGAGTCCATGGCTCAATACGGGTACCTCCCCAGTTGGTTCCGACCAGGCCAATGGGGGCATTCAACTTCTCGTGCAAGGCACGGCCGAAGTAATAGCCTACCGCGGAGAAGCCGCTGATGGTCTGAGGGGAGCAAATTTGCCAGCGTCCACGGGGATCATCACTGGGAGAGGGGAGAGAGACATGACCGGGCACATTGTAAAGACGGATTTGGGGATGGTTGGCATCGGCGACTTCCTCCTTTGGATTCAATGCCCCGGTAACACTCCATTCCATGTTGGATTGACCGGAACAAATCCAGACTTCGCCCAGCAACACATCTTTCAGTTTGACAGTGTTTTTACCGGAAACGGTCAGCGTGTGGGATTTTCCATCAGCTTTCATGGATGGAAGCTCGACCCGGAAGTAGCCATCCTTTCCGGCGGTGGTGGAGGCGGATTTGCCAGCCAGTTGGGCTGTGACCTTTTCTCCGGGATCCGCAGTGCCCCATATTCGGATGGGCTTTTCCTGCTGAAGGACCATGTGGTTTCCGAATGCCTTCGAGAGAGTGACATTGGCCTGAATCGGCGAAATCGCGGCCAGGGCTGCGACGAGGATTGAGCTGAGGAGAGTACGCTTCATAGTGTGTGGGTTGTTAGGTTGAGTGGGAAAAAAGGGCTCAAAGGCGGTCGAGAGGATTGTCCATCACTTTGAGAGGTAAGGGGACGACTTTGCCACCCTGACGGTGAGATTCAAAAGTCGCCATGACCATCTCGACCGTCTCCATGCCTTCAATATGATTGCAAAGAGGCTGGCGGTCTTCTTCCTCCATGGCGGCAATCAGGTCTTGTGTTGATGCGATATGATGGTGTACGTCGTGAATTTGTTCCTTGGGCAAGGGGGCGGAGCCGGGGCCATCCACACCAATCGGTTGCCAGGAGCGGGAGTTGGGCGATGGATTCCAGGGCGTGCCTTTTTGTAGGTAAGCGATGGGGGATCGGTCACAGCGAAGGTTGATCATGCCTTCGTTGCCAACAATGGTGAGGCCGAAACCTGCCTGGCGGTTGCCATAGTTCTGGATGCTGTCGAAGTAGACGGGGATGCCGCTTTCGGTCATGTAACGAGCATGCAGTTCATTCCCGGCAAGAGTGCCCAGAGCTTCATTACCAGGGCGGCAGTCCTTTGGGGTTACTGGTCTTTGATCCTGCAGGAGAATCGCAGAGCAGGAGGTGAATCGACCTGAAAATTGCCGGGCAAGGTTCAAGACATGTGTGCCCAGTACCCAGAGGTCTTCCCCTCCGCCACGCCGATCTTCCTTTCCGCGTCCCCGGATCTCCATGACTTTCCCGATCGCCCCTTCTCTGATCATCTTGTTTAGCGTGGGCAGAAGTGGATGGTAGCGATTTCGGTGAGCTACGGCGATTTTGGTTTTATGAGCTTCGAGGGCTTTCCCAATCTGGTGGGCTTCACCGAGATTGAGGCAATAGGGTTTCTCAATATAGATGCCTTTGGCTCCGTTTTCACAAGCGGCTATGATCATGGCTGCATGTTGGTCTGGATGCCGTGGGCAGACCGCTACAATATCCGGGCGATGCTTTTGCAGAAGTTTCCGGAAGTCGGTGTAGCCGTGTTCGGTTTTGAGCTTGTTCTGGGCTTTCTTCAGACCGGCGGGATTGCCATCGGAGACAGCGACGATCTGTGTCTGTGGAAGATGCATCCACACTGTATCCAGACCATGGCCAAAGTTACCACGGCCCGTGTGGCCAAGTACGCCAACCGTGTAGAGCTTGGCCTTCGAAACGTTGGCCGCGAGAGTGCTGGCCGCGAAGAGGGGAGTTGCCTGAAGAAGGGATCGTCGCTGCATGTTTTTCATGAGAAGCTGTAAGGCATCTCCCTCTTCGTCTTAGACTTCGATTTCGTAACCTTTTCTTGGCTTTCTGGATAACCAGGAGTTGAGAGCCTTGTCATTGGTGATTTGCTCAGTTATTGGACTCCACTCCAGCTTGCTGTTGAGGCGAATGGCGATGTTGGCAAGGTGGCAGGTGGTCATGGCCCGGTGGTGGGTGTA
>CAYSOI010000019.1:0-23382 GCA_964432425.1 uncultured Opitutales bacterium
CGATTTCGAGCTCGAAGAAGAAGGTGGGCGTTCCGCCTTTGTCTCCATTTAATTTGAGGAGTTCGACGTCCTGCCCCTGCGCATTTTGTTGAACCCAGTCTTTGATGAGTTGTGGTGCATTCGCTTCGTCAACCACTTCATCATCCTCAACTGCGGGAAGATTGATCAAGTGCATGCCAGCCTCATCAATGATGATGACCCGGTCATCGGCCAGTTCGATGTCGTAGAAGGTTTTTCCTCCATCGGTGCTGGCATCATTGGAGAGTTCGGTGATGTATGCATCGACAAGGTCGTTGGCAAACGGGGATTGTCCCAACCAGTCCTGGACGGCTTGGGGCAGGTCGGAGATGGTGATGTCATCGGTGTCAGTCGCTTTCAGTAGTGTGGCATTGCCGAGCAGGGCAGCAAGGAGCCAGCTAAGACACAAGTATGGGCGCAGTGATTTGAGCATAGGTTTCAGTATGTTTTGATTTGTATTAAATAGAAAAGAGCGGCAGACCCACCAAGGTCATGAAATCTCCAAAGTGACCGTAAGAGATGAGAGTACTTTTTTCGAAATCGTAAATGGCTCTGGAGTTCTTACAGATTTTCTTCCAGGACAGAGTCGATTCCGTAGAAAACGCCCTTGGTCGAGGGTGTTTTCTGCCGCCAGCCGGGTAGGGCTTTCCCTGGAAGATGCAAATTTTGTTACAAATTTTAGCATCTTCTGAGAATAGCATTGGAGGCGATAGGCGGTTTGGTTTTATAAATACCAGAGGAATTATGGGTTTATCTCGGAGGTGCTGCCTGTCTCTGAATTACTGCCGGTATCAATGACGACTTCGCGACTGGCAATCACTTTGATTCGCCCGGTTTGGGTAAATTGGTTATCCCAGTCGACTTCCATATCCCAAAGGACTTGCTTCCCCACACCGGGAACGACTCCTGGGCCGGCTGCACCTGTTACGGCTGAGGCGGTCAGAGGGTAGGTTGCGCCATTGTCAGTAGACCATTGGATGGTCACGGTGCAGGAGTGATTGTCGGCTACCGCCAGGTCGTAAAAGATTTCCATTTGTTTGGTGCCCTCAATCTGCATAGCAGTAACGTTGGATACGACAGGAGTGAGGTTATCTGAGCCGGTGCCTCCGGAGGCTGCGTTGATCGGCGTGTAATCCTCACCCAGAATGATCCAGGTGTTTTCATCCATTACCACTTCGTAGGTGATGGAATTGGCACCGCTTTCGCTCACATCTTTGACGACTTCAACGGGCGTTTCGCCGGGAAAAGTTTGTTCGATCCAATCCAGGATGGGTTGGGGGACAACGGTGAGCACTTCAGCATTGGCATCGACGATGGTGTAGAGGTGTGTACCGTCTGGTGCCATTGCCACTAATCTTCCATCAGCAAGTTCGGCTTCGTATATATCTGAAGCGTTCGGAGCAATTGTCGTGTCATTGATAAACTGCCAGTACTGTGCATTGGATAAGGCTCCCTGGTAGGGAGATTGATTTAGGAAATCTTGCACTTCCTGCGGCATGTCGGCGAAAGCTACATTGATTTCTGAATTATTGATATCTCCCAGTAAGGTAGAAGACAGGAATAGAGTGGCCAGAAGTGACCCAAGGGTAGCATATCTACGTGCAGTGATCATAATGAATGTCTAGTTTAGGATTTGGGGAAGAGATACTGATCTGGAGAATGCAGACCGTGCCATCTTTTTTACCCACACATTTAAAGGTGAACATTTCTGGCGATTTCGCAAATCGCTTAAATAATTTGAAGAAAATTACGGCTTTAAGAGCAGGAGGTCAAAATCTTCTTCGGATTTTGCATCTCCTACGAAGAGACGGGTCTGCTTGTGAATGAAGAAAGATTGGCGGAAGGCCGTGTTTTCCATCTTTTTTTGGACGGGGAGGGACGGCTGAAAGTTTTGGACCAGGCCGGTGGTTTCCAGAAAGAGTTTAAGGTTGAAATGGAGGTGCTTGCCGAGTCGGGAAGGGCCTGGGGGGATGAAATAGAGTTTGCCGGGTTCGAGGTCGTGATTTTCACCTTCCAGATGCAGGCGTATGGAGCCTTGGAGAGAGAGGAGCTTGAGTCCGCCATTAGTGGTGACTTGTGCGACGAGAACTCCTTTTTGGGTGATCTCGACTGTGGTTTGGGGGCCATGAATGCGGAAAGGAGCCTGGGATTGTGGCAGGTAGAAGAGCATTTCTCCTTTCAGCAGTTTGATTTGGCGATCATGGAGGAGGGAGAAGTGCGTGTCTGCACCCAGTCGGACAATCTCCCCAATGGAGCTTCGTAATTCGAGTTGGAGTCCGGGGCGTGTGACGGCGGCCTGGCCTTTGAGGAGCTGGATGCCTGCATATTCGTTGGTTTTCGAGACAATGTTGCCTTTGGCATCCTGTTCCAGCCATTGCATGACTTCGAATTTGTAGCCTCTGGAATTCCCGAAACCTGAGGAAACTGCGATCAGGCTCCACAGGGAAAGGGTGAGTGTAAATACTGATTTCCTCATGGGTTCAAAATCCGATGGCTGCGTTGAATCGTAATCCTCCATCCCAATTGTTGAAAGAATAGGTATCGATGGAGGAGTGGCGACGAAGGTATTCTCCGTAGAGTCCGATGTTGAAAAACTTGAGAAACTCCCAATCCACAGAGGTGCCCAGAGAGAAGGCCGTGTCATCGCGGTCTTTGTTGATGCCTTTTGAGTAGTTGTTGTATTGAAGGCTGCCGAAGGATTCGAGGGTCCAGTTTTGAGCAAAGATCCAGGAATGTTGAAGTTGGAGGCCGGTACTCCAGTGGTTCAGGCGGTCCTCGGTCCAGTCTGTTCCTGCCACTTCCAGTGAGTCCGTGAAGGAGTAATCACTTAGCCAGCGAATGGAAAGGTATTGCCTGGAGCCAAAGTTGTATAATTTGGCAATGGAAAACATGGGAGCGAATTCGGAGAATTGGGTTTCATCATCTTCCAGGGTGACCAGCCTTGAGGTGCGAATTCCCAAGCGGGATACCCAGTTTTTGGAGGTAAAATAACTGGCTTCGAGAAAGGCGGTCTGGGAATCGTGATCGATCCAGTCGATAAAGTCTTCCAGATGATTGGTACGAGTGACGGCAACTCCTGCGGAATAGCGCATCATGCCTGCCCCCAGCCAATGGTTTCCAAACTGTCCGTTCAGGTAGGCGGAGTTGATGAGGATGGCGGATTTAGCTTTGTCAGGAATCGGCTCGTCATTGAAGAAGGGGGAGGTGCGTCCAATGATGCGAAACTGATAGCCGGCTTTGGCGCCCCAATGTTTTTCTTTGACCTCCACCACTTGCTGAAGGCCAATATCCTGTAGGCTGGCAGCCCCAAATGTAAGGTTGGGAAGGAGCCAAAATCCAGCGATTGCAATGGAAATACGGAAGTAAAACTGAATGCCCAAAGTGGGGGGGTGGTGAAAACGAGGGATCATTAACGGAAGGATTCGATGGATATGTTTTGGCCAAACTGGTCAAAGCTGGCTCGGTCCATCATCATGTTGTCTGTCCCACCATAGCTTACTTTATCAACAAAATTCACTCTTCCCATTTCTGATGAACCAAAGTTTGGGTACTTGCCGTCGATGCCACCCAACTGGCTGATGAGGCGGACTTCTGAACCTGCCGGAAAGTCCACGTCGGTGAGGTTCACGGTCGTCGCTTCCATGTAAACTTGCCGCAAGCCTTCGGAAAATTCCAGTCCATTCACACTCAAGCTCTTGTTTGCATAAATGAAGGTGCGATTCCCTTTTCCGGCCGTCAACTTGGTGTCTTCAATCCAGATATCTCCCAGCGAACCGATTCCCAGGTGGTCCTTGGTTTCAATGGAGGATTTGAGGATGACGACTGTGTTGCCAGCACCGAGCCCGAAGTTGGAGCCATCGTATTCTACGTTGGCATTTTCGATGATCAGGTTTCCGGCTCCTCCCACGGCCAATGCCTGGTCCATGGGTTCATGGCCATGATTGGTGAAGGTGACATCTCCCTCAATGAGGACATCGTCAGCGGCCCCAAAGGCGACGATACGGGTTCTGGGCCAACTGCTTCCATTCGCTCCTTGCCTTTTGCTCACATCCACTACGCTGTTGCGTTCAAATGTCAGGTCTTTTGCGGTAAAGAGAGTGAAATCTTCTGTAGTTAATCCGAAGAGGTCTCCCACATTCCTGAATTGTCTGGCTCCCAACAGGTCTGTGTTCAGAGTGCCGGAGAATACATCAGAAAGTTTGGCTGAGTAAGCATTGCCTTCGTTGAGTTTATCGCCTTGCAAGGCATCAATGATATTTTGGGCAATGGCTTCATGTCCGGAATGGGCGGCAATTTCCTCGACGACTGAATAATTGAAGCTGTTGGCCACCAGTCGTGCCCTGGTAAAGATACGGTTGGGGTCTGGCATCCCGGAGCCTACGGTGGCATCGGTCAGGAGGTGGTTTATGAGCTGCGATGCATCTGCGAATATGTCCAGGCTTTCATCGGGAACAAAGGGGAAACCAAAAGGAAAGCCGGGTAATCCAGGCGATGTTGAGGGGATGTTGGGTTCTGAGGGCGGGATGTCGGGTGGAGTTACGACCGGTGGGGTCGGTTGGGAGGTCGAGGGTGCAAAGCGTTCGAATTGATCGATCAAGTCTGATCTTTCTTCAGGTGGAGCAATTATTTGGATGATTTCTTCAAATTGTTCCTGAGAGACGGACTCTCCGATGGTTTCAGCAATTTGATAAGATGGAGTTGCGGTGCTTCCTGCAGATAAAGATTCCCCTGAAATGATACCTGAATTGTTGATGGATAGTCCTGCAGGTAGAGATTCGGTTGTGCCGCTGTTGGGATCAATATCTTCTCCCCAACCTTCTGGGGGGGGAGCGATGGAGATGGTCGTGCCAGTGATCTCAAACTCAACATCTGAAATGCCATAACTTCCGGTATTAGAGGAGGATAAGGTAACTGGAAACTGTCTGTTCTGGTTTTGCTCCATTTCGGCTATGAACCTCCTAGCCAGATCCACGTTTCGCATTTCTTCACGGGCTCTTTTTGAGGTGTAGGCGGCAACTTCTTCCAGATCGAAACCGGTACGGAGCAATTCCAGTCGGGGTTCATTTTCGGTAATGACTACATTGGGGCGGCTTCCTGAGGTCCGCAGAAACTTCTGGTGTTGTTCATTGCGGTCATCTTCCTCCGGAATCGTTGCTTGTGATTGCAACCCGGTAGCGATGAATATCCCCAGCAAAAGTACTCCCAGGCGTTGAAAGGTCATTCTGATCATGTGCATCGATAAACTCTACAGGGCATTGGGTTTTCGCAAGTCCTTTTTGGTGTAAATCCTTGAAGTTGGACAGGTGAATCAAGGCTGGATCAACAGCAGGTCAAATTCCTCCTCCGACTTTGCATCACCCACAAACATGGGTGTTTTCTGTTTGATGAAAAAGGACTGTTTGAAGGCGGCATCCCGAATTTGTTTGTGAGAGGGAAGTCGTGAGGGGAAATCCTTCAGGAGTGAGGAGGTTTTGGTAACCAGCTTGAGATGGATGTCGATCTGTCTTCCCAGAATGGGAGAGCCTGGCGGCAGGAAGTACAGTTTGCCGGGGTGAAGATCTTCCACCTCTTTGGGGAGTTGAAGTTGGAGGTTGCCTTGTAGGGAGACCAGTTTAAGCCCTCCGTTTGAAGTGATCTGTAGCTGGATGGTCCCGGATTCCCGAAGTGCCAGTTTCGAGGTTGGAGTTTGAATCAGAAAGGGGAGTGTGGATGGAGGCAGGTAGAGAATGAGATTGCCTTGGTGAATCTGGATTTGCCGGCTATGCAGAATCCGGATGTGGGTTTGATCCCCAAGCCGCAGGATTTCCCCGGACGGTCCCGTCAATTCCATTTGCATGCCTTGGACGGTACTGGCCGCTTGCCCGATGCTCAGCCATTTCCCTGTGTAATCCATAATCCTTGAAAACGGTTTTCCTTTTTCATCCCTTTCGAGGAGTTCCGTCAGTTCATAGGATACCCGTTGGGGTTGTGCAGAAAGGGTGCAGCTCAGGAAGGTCCCTGCCAACAGGAGTAAAAGTAAACGTTGGGAATGCATGATTTCAGAAGCCGAAGGATGCGTTGAATTTGAGACCTCCATCCCAGTTGGTGAAGGAATAGGTGCCAATCGTGGAGTGCCGGGAGAGGACTTCTGCATAGCCCGCCACCGTAAAGAATCGCAAGAAGGCCCACTCCACGGACGTCCCGGCGGAAAAGGCGGTGTCCTGGCGATCACTGTTGATGCCCCGGCTATAATCGTGGAAGCTGACTCCGGTAAAGGAGTCCAGAGAGAAATTTTGGAAGAAAAGCCAGGAATGCTGCAACTTCAGGCCCGTGCTCCAATGGTTAAGCCGGTCATCTGTCCACAAGGTGCCGGGGTATTCCGGAGAGTCGGTGAAGGAGTAGTCCCAATTCCAGTTGATGGTGAGGTAATGGCTGGCATTGGGTTGAAACACTTTGGCCAGTGAAAGCATCGGCGAAAACTCGGTAAACTGCGTGAGGTTGTCCTGCAGGGTGACCAGCCGGGCAGTGTTCAGACCGAATCGGGCAATCCAGTTGCTGCTGTTAAAGTAGGAGGCTTGAAGAAAGGCGGTCTGGGAGTCGTGATCAATAAAGTCGATGGTGTCCTCCAGGTGATTGGTCCGTGTGTAGGACAGTCCTGTGGAATACCGCATCATGCCGCCAGCAAACCAGTGGTTCCCGACAAAGCCATTCAAGTAAGCGGAGTTTGCCATGACCAGGGATTTCGCTTTGTCGGGAATGGGCTCATTATTAAACAACGGTGAGCTTCGGCCATGGAGCTTGAGCTGGTATCCGCCTTTTATGCCCCAGTGCTTCTCTTTGACTTTGACGACCTGGTGCAAGCCCAGGTTTTGCAGGCTATGGGTGGCCTCCAGCCTTGTTTTGCTGTTAACGCTAAGCCACACAAAACCAGCCAGTAGTGCCCGGAGCAGGTAGCTGGGGAAGGTGGAGTGTGCTTGGCGGAAACTCATGTTCTTCAGAAGGATTCGATGGAGATGTTCTGCCCGAACTGGTCGAAGGTGATTTGGTCTGTCATCTGGTTTTGAGTTCCGCCATAACTGACCTTGTCGAGGAAGTTGACCCGACCCACCTGGATTGTGCCGAAATTGGGATATTTTCCATCGATTCCACCCTGTTGGCTGACCAGGCGAACTTCCGATCCCGCAGGAAAGTCTACATCTGTCAAATTGATCGTGGTCGCCTCCATGTACACTTGCCGAAGCTCTTCGGAAAACGCCAGTTCATTCGCATAGAGCGTATCATTGGCATAGAGCAAAGCCCGTTTCCCCTTGCCTGCGATCAAGGTGGTATCTTGCAAAAACATATCTCCCAGAGAACCCAGCATGAGGTGGTCCTTGGTTTGAATTGTGGATTTGAGAACAACCAGGTTTTTTCCAGCTCCCAAGCCGAAGTTTGTGCCTTCGTAAGTGACATGGGCATCTTCAATAGCGAAGTCTCCGGAGGCTCCTACAAACAGTGCTTTGTTGGCGGGATCATGCCCGTTGTGCATGAAATCCAGGTCGCCTTGGATCAAAATGTCGTCCGCTGCACCAAATGTAAAAACCCTGACTTTGTCGTCAACTGTAGCATCTTCACCCATCCATTTGCTCACATCGACCACGCTATCCGGCTCAAAGGAGAGATCTTTGGCGGTGAAGATGGCGAGGTCATCCATCGTCAAATCATAGAGGTCGCCGACTTCCTGAAATTGCCGGGCATTGAGCAAGCCGGTGTTGATCGTATCGGTGATCACATCTGAAAGTTTCGCTGAAAAACCGTTGCTTTCATTCAGGTTGATGTCCTGCAGGTGAGCAATGATTTCCTGAGCAATGGCATCCTGGCCCGAGTGGGCCGCAATTTCCTCAATGACTGCATAGTTAAAGCTGCTGGCCACCAGCCTGGAGCGGTTAAAGACCCGGTTGATGTCCGGAGTGCCGCTGCCTACGGTCACATCTGTCAGTAAATGATTCACGAGTTGGGCGGAGTCGGCGATGATCGTCAGCGTTTCATCCGGGACAAAGGGAGGAGGGTCCGGCTCCGGATCGGGTATGGGTGTGTGGTCCAGATCGGGAATTATGTGTTGCAGGGTCTCAATGGCTTGTTCTCGGCTCATACTGGAGACTTGTTCCAGGTCGTACCCGAGCCTGACCAGATCCATGCGGGGGTCTTCCTCCGTGTGTGCATATTTGACCGTTTCCTGATTCTGGACATCCCGGCCTTCGGTCATGGCAGCGCCCAGGGTTTTGAGTACGGGGGCGGTCTTGGATTCTACTTTGGATTCCGTCCTGATTTTCTTTTCAGTGGGCCTGTAGTCACGGATCGTTTCCTCTTCTTTTTGAGTTTTTTGAATATTCTGTAGGTTTTCAGCCTTTTGTACTGCATCCAAAACGCTTTTTACCTGAACCTGGCTAGTCGTAGATTGAACATACGTCTTGATTTGCTGGAGCTGCTGAAGGGTTGCCGGAGGCACGGCGATTCTTTGGACTTCTCCAACTTGTTCCCCGGTTGGGGTCACATGGGCGACAATCCCCTGGCCCGCCGGGACTTGCAGGACTTCGCCCTGAACGGCCTGAAAAACCACTGTACCCGAGAGCATGTTCACACCTCCCGAAAAGTTGCCGGTTGCAGGGTCGATTTGCACCACCATTTGGCCATCGGTTCCGCGAATTCCGGCGAGGCCGATGGGGCTATCAATTTCAAAAACTGACCCTGGATTTAGTGGCTTCACATTGAAGATCAGGTTCCCGTAGCCCAGTTTGACCTTGACCGCTGAAGTGCTGGGTTCCTTTGGTAAATCATTGAAACGGTTATTTGGAGGCAGAGCAAAAGGAGCTTGTTGGAAGCTTTCCAGAATCAGTTCACTTTTTTGCCCGAGGGTTGTGACAGTTCCTGTCGAAAGCAGTAGGGTCAGTCGACCATCCTGCCCCGTCTTGATCGAAAACCCCTCGGAGAGTGTGGCACCAATTGCACTGTCCTGTTTGGAAAGGATGAGCCCTCTCGAATCAAAGATCCGAACATCCCCGATCTTGTTGATTATGATAAAGGCACCCGCCTTTGTGTTTTGTGCAACGGTGGTGTGTGCAGATATGAGCAGTAGCAAAAGAAGTAGTATTGCATGGCTCAAGAAATGAATCGGCAACCAGCTTTGTGGAGAGTTTTCCTGATGCGGGTTGGTGGAGATTTCAGTTTCTCCAAGTTGGGGATGCGGAGCCATTTAACGGTAGTCGGCAAAGGAATATCAATCGAGCTGAGTGTTGCTATACTGGAAATCAATATCTGCGATATCTTATCAAATCGCAAGAGAAGATCCATCTATTCAGCTTTTATTTAGGGAATAATTAGCAAGTTTGGCTATGAACCCCGCAGCAATCTGGAAAAAAACCATTGAACCCGCAAGAGGAAGCTCTTCACTCTCGCCTTCATATTCTTTATTACGACCAATGATTCGACTTTTCAAAACCTCCGATGGCCCGGTAGCGGAACACGATGAGAAATTCTACAAGCTGAATACCAATGCGGATTGGGACACACTTATCAACAGCGAGTATCTTTATCAGAAAATCTCCGACCTTCTGGAATCTTGCACACCCAGTGAGGAGGCTGCGACTGCGGCCAAGTCACCATTGGCACCAGTGGGGTCTCAGGAAATCTGGGCTGCCGGGGTGACCTATTTTTCCAGCCGGCTAGCTCGAATGGAGGAATCCAAAGATGCCGGTGGAGGTGATTTTTACAGTCGGGTCTATGAGGCTGACCGACCGGAGTTATTTTATAAATCTAGTTACGCACGTGTGAGAGGGCCATTCGAACCCGTTCGAATCCGGCAGGACTCGTCGTGGGATGTTCCTGAACCGGAAGCGACCCTTTTCATCAGTTCCAATGGAATCATTCAGGGCTACACCATCGGCAATGATATGAGCAGCCGAAGCATTGAAGGGGTAAACCCGCTCTATCTGCCCCAAGCCAAGAACTATGATGGTGCTGCCTCTATCGGTCCCTGCCTGCTTCTGCTCCCGGAGCCCATTTCCAAGGATACGGAAATTCATCTGGCCATTCTCCGGGAAGGAAAAGTGGCCTTTGCCGGAGACACGAGTTTGAACCAGATGAAGCGTAGCTTTGAGGATTTGGTGGAATACCTTTACCGTGAAACCTCCTTCCCGACGGGGGCTTTTCTGATGACGGGTACGGGCATTGTACCCGGTACGGATTTTACCCTGCAATCCGGCGATGAGGTTTGCATTTCCATCGACAATATCGGAACTCTGCAAAACCCCGTAGAATAAAACCAACTTTCACTCAAACCCATATCAAACCTATGTTTCAAGGAACCTCTCTTATCGGCAATCAACGTGGTCAGGGCACAGAAGCTCCCATCCACGGCATTAATCCCGCAACCGGCGAAACACTTCAGCCCGCTTACCCTACTGCCACAGAGGCAGAGGTGAACCAGGCTTGCGAACTGGCACAGTCCGCCTTTGCCAAATACTCTCAGACCTCTGGTAAAGAAAAAGCCGCCTTTCTCAGGAAAATCGCTGACAATATTGAAGCGATAGTGGAACAGTTGGTGGAGCGGGCTCCTGCGGAAACTGGTTTGCCCGAGCCCCGTATTCGCATGGAAACCGGGCGTACCTGCAATCAGCTTCGCTTGTTCGCAACATTGGTGGAAGAAGGTTCATGGGTCGACGCTCGGATTGATCTTGCCAATCCGGATCGCCAACCCATCCCCAAACCGGACACTCGTTCCATGCTGCGTCCGGTGGGGCCAGTCGTGGTCTTTTGTGCCAGTAACTTCCCCTTGGCCTTCTCCACAGCTGGTGGAGATACTGCCTCCGCATTGGCCTCCGGTTGCCCGGTAATCGTCAAAGCTCACCATGCTCATCCGGGGACAGCGGAGCTTGTCGGCCAAGCCGTGCAGAAAGCTGTGCAGGAATCCGGATTACCCGAAGGTACTTTTTCTCTTCTTTACGGCTCAGGCCGTACAGTGGGGAACCAGCTGGTGCAGCATCCCGCCATCAAAGCCGTTGGCTTTACCGGTTCCCGTGCCGGTGGTCGTGCACTTTTTGATCTGGCGGCAGCCCGTCCTGAGCCGATCCCGGTATACGCCGAGATGAGCAGCATCAATCCTGTCATCATCCTTCCGGAAACCTTGGCCGCCAACAGCGAATCCATTGTTGCTGGTTTGCATGGCTCGGCTACTATGGGAGTTGGTCAATTCTGCACCAATCCCGGTATCGTCTTCCTTCCTGATTCCGAAGAGGGCCAGGCATTTGCCAGTAATTATGCAGAAAAGATGACCGGGTCTCCCGCCGCCACCATGTTGCACAGCGGCATCCGTGATGCTTACGAAAAAGGCCTGGATGCCCATTCCGGCAATGCCGCAATTGAAACCCTGACCCGACATGATGAAGACGCCGGAGCTGGAAACTGCAACGTCGGGACTGCCGTCTTTACGACCACGGCAGAAGACTTCCTCGCCAATCCAGAGCTTTCCGATGAACTTTTCGGACCTGCGACCTTGCTTGTTTATTACAAGGACTCCTCTCAAGCGGCGGACTTGGTTGCCGGCATGGAAGGGCAGCTGACTGCCACCATTTTTGGCACAGATGCTGAAGTGGCTGGAAGCGGAGAGTTGGTCGCTGCTCTGGAATCCAAGGCTGGCCGTCTCCTCGTGAATCAATATCCGACCGGTGTCGAGGTCTGCCAATCCATGGTTCATGGAGGGCCTTATCCTGCGACGGCGGATGGCCGTTCCACATCAGTCGGCACAGCCGCCATTCTGAGGTTTGCCCGCCCGGTTTGTTATCAGAATTTCCCTCAATCCCTGTTGCCCGAAGAATTGAAGGACGGCAATCCTCTCGGTATCAACCGCATTGAGTAAGCTTGGCTGGAAAACTCCCAAAACCCGGCCAAATGGCTCGTTCTCCCAAAAAGAATCACCGAAACCATTCCCCGAATAAAGGAAACCGAAAGGGTGCTGCCGAAGCTGGCAGTTCTCCTGCCAACAGGCATTGGGTTTCAGTTGGGCTTATCCTGATTTGCCTTTTTGGGTTGTGGTTGCGGTTTCCGGCTTTGGACCAGAAACCGCTGCATCATGATGAAGCCAACCAGGCGGTGAAGTTTGGGGATTTGTTGGAATCGGGTGTCTATGAATACGACCCGGTCGATCATCATGGCCCGACTCTCTACTATCTGACACTGCCGATTGCCTGGTTGAAAGGGGAGAAGAGTCTGGCGGAGATTGATGAGTGGACGATTCGTTTATTGCCACTGGTCTTTGGAGTCGGCATTCTGGCGTTGCCGGGATTGGCCCGTGGAGCTTTGGGGAAGGTGGGAGTTCTCGTGACATCCTTGTTGCTGGCGACTTCCCCGGTCTTTGTCTACTTCAGCCGCTATTACGTGCAGGAGATGCTGTTTGTGTTCTTCTCACTGGGGGCCTTGGTGAGTTTGTGGCGGTATCAGGTTTCCCGGCAGTTGTCGTGGGCGGTATGGTTTGGGTTATTTTGCGGTTTGATGCATACGACCAAGGAGACTTGTGTCTTGTCGTTTGCCGCCATGATTGCAGGGACAGGTGTGTTGCTTTTGGAACCCTACCTGAAGACAAAGAAGATCAATTTTCGGCAGTTGGGAGATCCCAAAGCTGCGGCCTGGGCGTTGCGGGCCTGGGTCATTGTGGGTGTGGTGTTTTTCAGTTCCTTTTTTACACATTGGGAAGGTGTTGGGAAGGCGTTGGGGGCCTATTTTCATACGGTGGACCGGGCTGGTGGGCAAGGGCATGCCAAGCCGTTTTCCTGGTACTGGAGTATTCTGTATCAATACAAGGAAGAAGGCTACCGCAGTACGGAGCTTCCTTTGTTGCTGGCAGGGCTTGTGGGAATCATCTTTTCGATTGTGGACAAACCCAGGAATGCCCGATCCAAAGCTGCCCGGTTTCTGACCGTCTATACTTTGGCTCTCTGGTGTGTCTATGGCTTAATCCCCTACAAAACGCCCTGGCTGACGATGAATTTTCTTCTGGGTTTTGCCTTGCTGGGAGGACATGGGGTGGACCGGTTGCTGAAAGTAGTTCGTTTTAATGATGCCCGAATAGTCCTCTTGCTTCTGTTGGCCTGTGGCCTGTTTGCTGCGAAAGATCGAGCTCAACTTGCCACGACAATTTATGCTCCGGACATGCGAAATCCCTATGCCTACGTGCACACGACCGAGGATTTCGTGACCATGATGAAGGAGATCCGGAATTTAGCTCAACTTCATGAACGGGGAAACGACTGTCGTGTAAAAGTTTTTACCACTTCTCAGGCGGAGCATTGGCCAATGCCCTGGTACTTGAGGGATTTTCCAAAGGTGACTTATTTCGTCGGTGTTCCCGAGGACAGTTACCTGGAAAGCGACTTTTTGATTGTTCACCCAGATCTCAAGGAAGAACTGGTGGGGAGACTGACCAAGGACTACTCTGATCCCCACAAGGATTACTCTTTGCGGGAAGGCATCATTCTGAATTTGCTCTACCGCCAGACCATCTGGGATGCCTTTCTCAAGTCCCAACCCTAACTGTCTTTTTCGATGTCTGAAGTTCACAAATTCAGCCATGAGGCAATGGCAACGACATTCGAGATCTTTCTGGCCTCGGATGATCAGGATTATGCCGCATCCATTGCACGGGATGCCTTTGCTTTACTCGATAGGTTGGAGGAGCAACTTTCCCGTTTTCGCCCCCATAGCGATATCTCCATCATCAATTTTCTGAAGTCGGGCGAATCTGTTCGAGTCAGCATTCCGGCTTTCGATTGCTTGAAGCTAGCCTTTCAAATTTCCAGTGAAACCGGTGGAGCTTTTGATGTTTCCCTAGCTCCGGTGATGGATTGCATCCGTAACGATAAAGGCGAGATTACTGAGTTTAAGCAGGAGGTGTTGGATGAAGCTTTTGCGGAGAAACGGGAAGGGCTCTACTTGCTCAGTGAGGAGGATCTTTCGATCTATTGTCAGGAAATTGGAGCGGGAATTGACCTTGGAGGCATTGGGAAAGGGTTTGCCTTGGATCAGATGGCAGAGTTTTTGGAGGAATGGGAGTTGCCACAGGCATTGTTGCATGGTGGCGGGAGTACGGTGTTGGCTTTGGACCCTCCCGATGGGCAAGAGGGGTGGAAAGTTGGTTTTGGGGAAGAGTCTGGAAAGGAACCTATGGTTTTGAGACGTGCCGCGTTGAGTGGTTCGGGAAAAGCGGTGAAGGGTGCCCATGTTTTGGATCCACGGACAGGGAAACCGGCGTTGGGGTATACCCGGACTTGGGCAAAAGCTCCCTCGGCAGCTTTATCGGATGCACTTTCCACGGCGTTTATGGTGATGTCTTCGGATGAAGTGGATGCGTATTGCGAGGCTCACCCCGGTGTGTCGGCGTATTTTTTGGCCTGATTTGTTTCCGGGATGAGGGTGGCTAAAAGGCTTGTCAGGTTCGATTGCAGGCCTATGTTTCCCGGCTTTGTCTGATTTGGCAAAGCGTGGACTCCCAAGTATTATGAAAGAATCAACTGAAGTAACTGAGACTTCACCCGAATATCCCCGTATCCATGAATACTGGGTTCATAACCTGCAGATCATGGGCTGCCTTCTGGTCATCTGGTTTCTGGTTTCCTTTGGGTGTGGGATCCTGTGGGTCGAACAATTGAACCAACTGACCTACAAGGGTGTGAGTACTCTCTGTATCTCCCTGGGGGTGCTCAGTCTATTGTATTCATTTTTTCTTAGCTACACATCCCACAAGGAAGAAAACGATAATGGACATGTCTACGCAACCATACGTCCAGTCCTGTGGGGGATCGCCTTTATTTTGCTGGCAAACTTTTTTGGTTCCAAAGGTGCCGAGCCAGTTCGTTTGGGAGGATTTCAATTAGGATTCTGGTTTGCCCAACAGGGAGCGATTTACTGCTTCGTGGTGCTGGTTTTTGCCTACGTCCGGCTGATGAACAAGCTGGATCATAAATACCAAGTGGAGGAAGAATAAGCTATGGATTTACAAACGATGACCTACTGCGTCGTTGGGGCGACGTTTCTTCTCTACATCGGGATTGCGATCAAAGCTCGGGCCGGTTCAACCGGTGAGTTTTATGTCGCTGGCGGTGGAGTTCACCCGATTGCCAATGGTATGGCAACGGCTGCGGACTGGATGTCGGCGGCTTCTTTCATCTCCATGGCCGGCCTGATTGCCTTCAGTGGTTATGGAGGTTCGGTATTTTTGATGGGGTGGACCGGTGGCTATGTGTTGCTGGCCATGTTGTTGGCCCCCTACCTCCGGAAGTTCGGAAAGTTCACAGTCCCGGAGTTTATTGGAGACCGTTACTATTGTAAGACGACGCGGATTGTTGCGGTGGTCTGTTTGATTCTAGCCTCCTTGACTTATGTCATCGGGCAAATGAAGGGGATGGGGGTTGCGTTTTCCCGTTTCCTTGGTGTGGAGTATGCAACCGGGCTTTATATCGGCATGGGGATTGTCTTTGTCTACGCCGTGTTGGGCGGTATGAAGGGGATTACCTACACACAGATTGCCCAGTATGTAGTGTTGATCTTCGCCTATACGATCCCGGCAATCTTTATCTCTTTTCAGTTGACCGGGAATATGATCCCGCAAATGGGGCTTGGTTCTACAGTCGGAGAGGATACATTTCTTTTGGACAAGTTGGATCAAGTGGTGACTGATTTGGGCTTCAAACAGTATACGACCCAGACGATGGGGAGTCAGCTCAATATGTTGGCGTATACGTTATCTTTGATGATCGGGACGGCGGGGTTACCTCATGTGATCATCCGGTTTTTCACCGTGCCGAGTGTAAAGGATGCCCGGGTATCCGCCGGTTGGGCGTTGGTCTTCATCGCGATTTTGTACACGACCGCACCTTCTGTCGCTTCCATGGCTCGGTTGAACCTGATGCAAACCGTGCAACCTGGAGAGGTGGGTGCCGCCGATGGAAACCTGAAGTATGAAGAGCGGCCCCAATGGATGAAGAATTGGGAAAAAACCAAATTGCTGGTCTTTGAAGACAAAAATAAGGATGGCAGAATCCAGTATTACAATGATGCCAATCCTGAATTTGCCAAAAAGGCGGAAGAGGAGTACGGATGGAAGGGCAACGAGATGGTCACTGTCGACAAGGATATCATCGTCCTGGCCAATCCTGAAATTGCGAAGCTGCCAAACTGGGTCATTGCTCTGGTTGTAGCTGGTGGTCTCGCGGCTGCATTGTCGACGGCCGCTGGCTTGCTGTTGGCCATTTCCTCAGCGGTTTCTCATGACTTGCTGAAATGTACTTTCAAGCCGGATATTACAGAGAAGGAAGAGCTTCGGGCCGGGCGTTGGTCTATGGCCGGTGCAATTGTTTTAGCCGGATACTTTGGGCTCAACCCTCCAGACTTTGCTGCGGGCACAGTTGCCATTGCTTTTGGTTTGGCGGCGTCTTCCATTTTTCCTGCTTTGATGATGGGGATTTTCTACAAACCCATGAATCGTGAAGGTGCCATTGCCGGTATGGTCTCGGGGATTGGGGTGACATTGCTCTACGTTTTCCAGCACAAGGGGATCATGTTTATTGAGGGAACCTCTTTCCTTGGAGACATGAAGGAGAACTGGTTCCTTGGGATCACTCCGAATGCTTTTGGATCGGTGGGTGCCATCGTGAACTTTGCTGTCGCCTTCATCGTCAGCAACATGACGCCACCACCACCCCAGGAAGTGCAGGACCTTGTGGAAAGCATCCGGATCCCACGTGGAAGTGAAACCCCGAATGCGGATCACTGAGCTGGAAACCGTTCGAATTTTGGAATTTGGAGTGTTTTTTCCAATTTCCTGATCCGTTCCAGAACGATGGGCTTGTGAGAATAAAAGTCTTCTGAAGGTAAATCCGGGTAGATGCTTGTCAGGAAATCATAGGCTTCCTGGTATTTGCCCATTCTTCGAAGCAGTTGAGCATGAAGCCGTCCTACGTAGTAAGGTGTGTCCTCGTATTCTTTGTAGGCTTTTAAATAGTAATGAGCGGCGGCCTCAAGGTCTTTCAGGCGGTTGAGGTAAATGTGGCCGATTTCAATGATGAATAGGGGAGTATTCGGATGGTATTGCTGAGCAATTTCGAGAAATTGAATAGCGGACGTGGCGAGTTCATCCGACTCCTTCTTGAAGTTTTCCGGCGTCTGGTTGGGGTCTTTGTTCCAGTGTCGCATATCGTAAGCCATCATTCTAGCTCCATTGAGCCAGAAAAAGGTGGGGCGGGGGTCCAGAGTCACCGTGAATTGTATGTGGGCAATGGTCTTGTCTTTGTCTTCTTTTTCCCAGGCAACCATTGTTCTGAGCCAATGAATGTCAGCGACAACGGAGCGAAATCCTCCAAGGGTTGCCATTACCAAGCCCTGACCAGTTTGGCT
This sequence comes from uncultured Opitutales bacterium, assembly GCA_964432425.1. GTDB lineage: Bacteria > Verrucomicrobiota > Verrucomicrobiia > Opitutales > JABJCN01 > JAYPDO01. The sequence continues at coordinate 17,419 of CAYSOI010000019.1, forward strand.
TTTGGCTGCTTTGAGTTCTGCAGGGGAAATGTTTTCTTTAATTTCTCCCCAGACATTTTCTTCCAAAGGACTCAATATCCAGCCTGTCGTGAAGAGAAGAAGTAAGGGGAGCCCCACTTTTTTCAGAAGTATTGATAGTTGGAAGCCTTTTTCAGCTGGAAGGAGGTTGGGTTCTGAGGGAAGGGGACTCATCGGTTAATTATAATAGGGAACCTTCCAGAAAACTGAAGTAGCCCAAACCATTTGGATCTTCTTCTGGAGTTCCAATGATAATGTGATCAAGGAAACGAATGCCGAGAACTTCTCCAGAGGCATTCAATTTTCGGGTGATTTCAATGTCCGCCCGGCTGGGAGTCGGGTCACCGCTGGGATGGTTGTGAACTGCGAAGACCCCTGTCGCTCCAGATGCGATGGCTGGTCGATAAGTTTCCCTTGGATGGACAAGGCTGCGGTCTGCCAACCCGGTTGTAATGGTATCCAGTTTGATGAGACGGTTTTTGGTATTCACACTCATTACCCAGAACTTCTCTACTTCCAGCCCAACTGCCATAGGACGCATATAATGGTAGATTTCTTCAGCTTCCTGAAATTTTGGGGCTTCGGCGTTTTCTGATTTTAAAATTCTTCTGGCCACTTCCAACACAGTCAAAAGCTGCAAAGCCTTTACCTTGCCGATACCATGCTGCTTGAGAAAATCGTCCAATTTCCACTTTAATAATCCGCCTAAAGAATTGGATTGCTGGATCAGGCTGGATGCAAGGCTCAGCACATCCATCTTCTGGCTACCGCTACGTAGCAACATCGCCAGAAGCTCCGTGTCGCTAAGAGCTTCAGCCCCATGCTTTTCCAAGCGCTCTTGCGGACGTTGTCCAGGTGACATCTCTTTCAATGTTACACCTTTCGAGGAAATCTCAGGTTTGGTAGTCATAGATATTTGCTCACTAATGATGATAAATTTGGAGAAGACCAAGATGATTTCACCTACAAAATAACACCAGTAAAAGTTGATGGACTTTGGGAATTAGGGATTTTTTGGTTGCAACAGGGAAAAAAACTCAAACTTTGGCCCAACATCCCCTTTTGCCAAAGATTTTAAATCCCCCCGAAAGATAAATCAGTGATGCTCAAATCTCAAAAAAGCACTCTCTCGCTTCTCATTCTTCCGCTTCTTGCGTTTTCCCTGAATGCTCAAGGACTTCTACAAGACTATACTCTGCAGGTACATACCGGTGCTACAATCGCTGGAGATACTAAAGTTAAGGGGACCAATATTAGTGCAGATGTTGGTAACGGCTATGTGATCGGCATTGGCATGGGCCGCCGTGTTAACGATAATTTTCGCCTCCAATTGGAGTGGACCTACAGAAACATGGATGTCGACAATCTTGTCGATCCCTCCACTCAATGGCTTGGCTCCAATTTGGCTTTACCTCCAGGTGCTCCTTCCGGTTCTGGATTCACGGGATTCTCTTCCATTCGTGACAATGTAAACAACTTTGAGGCAGATTTGTCCTATTCCTCAGTAATATTAAATGCATTTTATGACCGTGAAATTAATGACAAGTTCAGCGTGTTTGGTGGGCTTGGACTTGGTTTTTCTGTTGTTGAGGCCAGCTTCTACGGAGAGGTCAAACCCGGCGTTGCCGCCATTTCTGGTATTTCACCTCGTCTAATTCTGCCAGGAGACCAGCAGGGTGTCGCCTTTACCTGGCAGCTGGCATTAGGTGTAGAGTATGCCATTACCAAAGACTTTAATATCGTTGCCACTTACAAGTACTTCAATCCTGGCAGCGTAGATGATCTAAAGGATCTTGATGTCAGCAGCTTCGAAGTAGGCGTCAGTTACTTGTTCTAATTTGGCCGTATTTCGCCCAAAGGCCTGGAGGAGCTAAGGCAAGAGGGTTCTTGTCAGGCATCCTTCCTTATTGCTCCATTGTTAGAAGGGGTCGTCATCTCCTGACTCTGTTCGGCTTTGCCGGTCTTACCAGTGTTTGCCAGAATAATACTGGGGCAAATATACCCGATAAGATTTATCTGGAATATTCGTACAAATGTCCTGGTTACCAATTAGGTGATTTCTCACCGAATGTGATCAAGTTTACCTTCCCTGGCTGTTTGTTTTGTCAGGGACTTCGTTAACCACCGGGCTTTATCCCGTAGAGTTTTTCCAATAACTGAATTCTCTTCTTGGCCAGTGCATCTCCTTGTCGGGCAGAAAGGTTTAACCAGTACATGGCTTGATCCAGATCTTTTTCGACTCCTTTGCCGACCCAGTACATCAGCCCAACATGACGTTGTGCTCCAGGTTCTCCTTGCTTGGCTCTAAGCAACCACTGAGCTGGGGTCGTAGGGGGGGCTTCGGTAACAGAGGGACGCTTCGTAGCCGCCGGTAGTTTTTTTGGGGTCTTGGGGCTAGGGCTCCATTGTTTTCTAGAAGGTAAAGGAACTTTGGGGGTAGATGCGATAGGAGATTTGGGCTTCACTTCATAATTCTTAACTTTCTGGAGTGCTCTCTTTGCTTTCAGGTGACCCCTCCGGGCAGCTTCCTTGTACAGAAGAATGGCCTTCTCTTTGCTTTGCGGAACACCATCACCTTTCAGGTATGCAGTAGCCAGATTCATCAGCCCCTCTGGTAGAAATTGTGCCGCGGCTTTCTCCAGATGGTAAACTCCTTCTTCAGTATCCTTAGTAATGCCCCCAAATCCAGTTATCTGAAAAAAGCCAAGAGCGGCCAAGCTACGTGCATAACCACTCTCAATTGCTTGCTTCAAATATTGTTCCTGCAGGTGGGGTGAAGGCGGGGTTGATAATAGGTAGTAATCTGCCAGCAAGTCCGCTGCTAAAGGATCACCATATCTAGCCAACCTGGAAAGTCCATTAAAGTAAGCGTCCTGATAAAGACTTATCGCTTCTTCCCGTTTGGCGTGCATTTCTTCTTTTGATTTAAGCCATTCAATTTCTGAGAGCCTTAATGCCCCAAGATTTGCCAAGCCCAGTGGATGGCTTTGGTCAGCAGAAAGCTTGCTCCAGTATAAAGACTTTTCGAAAGAAATGACTACATTCTTGTAGCCCGTTCTATAGATGATTCCCATGTACGCCTGATAGTAAGGTAAACCCGTACTGGCTTTGGTATGGATTTCACGGAGGGTGAGCTCAACAGGGTTTTCAGGTGTATCTGCAGCAGAAAGACGGGCAGGGTTTACTAGCAGGAAAATTCCTATCAAGAGAAGGGAGGCTTTGTAACATACTTGGGGCATCGCAACTATGCGTGTGAAACGCTGTAATCAAAAGGTTTGAGCAATCCTGTCCAGCAGGAAACGTCTAAGCCTTGGGAAATATTGGGCTACAGAAACCCCATTGATCCAATTATGCAGGCACAATTTCAACCTCTTGATCCCATTTAATCCACTAACTTATATTAGAAAAGGCTTGCAGAAAATCTCTGAATTTCATTTGGATCAGCCTGCCTTTCACCCTTGAGACAACAAGTAACCATACCCTTTGTAGAGATGAGCATTAAATTCCAACACTCGTTTGCATTCAAATCAATCCTTCTGCTGGCTGTACTGCCATGGTCAATTATGGCTCAGAGCCTGGAGTATAATTGGCATCCAGAGGCAACCTACACTGGTGAGCCTCAATCCATCGTCAGGAATCTCGTCTTAAACGGGGTTGATCTTACGAACCAACTGGATCAAACCTATGTGGACTTGAGTACAGGCCAAAGATATGAAAATGGGGCACTACCCGTCAATGCAGGTCAGTATACTGCTCAAGTTATCTTTCCTGAAGAGTTGGGTATCAAGGATATCAACCAACCTTTTACGATCAATGCTCATGAAGTGAATGTTTTCTTTAACCCCATTTCCCTGGTCTTTGGAAACACCCCCGCCGTCACTGCTGAGGATCTTATTCTTCTTTCTGCCGCCGGACTACCTCAACTGCCCGCAGATTGGGAGAATCTGAAGCAAACCTGGACGAACCTACTGGTTAGCGATCAGCAGCTTTTTGATTTTGGTGGTTTGAATTCCTCCTCACCAGTCGGCTCTACTGGTTCAGTTACAGTAAACTTGGCGAATCTCAATGCATCCAATGCCCCCAACTACCATTTCAATTCTCCCCAACCCGGATTTGCCTCTGTAGCCAAGGCGACGTTGACCATCACTGCTCAACCCATTTTTCATCCCTATTCCGCCACACCCGCTCCAACTCCGAATTTTATTATCTCTGGGTTTGTTCCTGGAGAGACAGAAGCTTCTCTCCGAGCATCTGGAGACTTGTCTGGTGAACCCCTCGTGGTTCTGGCTGGGGTAAATACAGCCACGGATGTGCCTAACACCTATACCGGTTCTGTCGTCGCAGCCCAAGGCTCCTTAGTGGCGACCAATTACGTTTTTGAGTTTGTAAACGCAGATCTTACTATCCTTAAAGGAAATCAGGATGTTGCCAGCATCTCCAATGCTGTACAGCTCAGCTTTCGTGACCCGGATCACCAACTACCTTCCAATGTTCCCAATTCCGGATTGCCCATTACTTGGGAACTCGTTGGACCAACTGGCATTGCCCAGCTCAATCCAGATAATACACTGACTGCGTTAAGCCTTGGAACAACAGCTGTACAGGCTACCCAGGCAGGTAATGAATTGTACAACCCTGCCCCCACCGTGAATGTTACGGTAACCGTTGGGCAAGCCGTATTCGACCTCGATGCAAAGTTCCCTTTCTATATCGATAAAACCTATACCGCATCCGAAGTGTACGACCTTTCCAACCCTGACAATTTCAAGTCGATATCCAGTGACTTTTCTGACCTTCTGAATACCTCGACTGCCATACAAAATAATTTCGCAATCAATGTGGTATTTGGAGCTTCCGAGAACATTGTTTCGCAAAGCGGATTCGAGCTGACACAACAGAATCCAGGTCCAGTTGTTGTTCAGGTGACCCTTACCAACCCCAACTTTGCTCCTTCCTCAACATTTCGAGCCATTGAATTTACCATTCCTCCATCTACAGACCAGGGAGGTAATGATGGAGACGGAGATAATGATGATGACGATAACGACAATGGTGGCAATGGAGAGGACGATGATGATTCCGGGCCGACCCAGAACGTGGGTACCGGGCAAAGCATTTCTGAAGGCAAAGAACTTGGAGGGAACTGGTTTGAGTTGCCATGGTTTGGCCTTTACTACTGGGACCAAGCCAGTAACCCCAATCACATTTATCACGAAGACTTGGGCTGGCTCTTTATCCCTAATGATTACCTGACCGGCAACCCAATATGGATGTATGCTTATGCCCAACTGCCAAACGGGCAGGAAATGGGCTGGCTCTATACTCAGGCGGTCGGCTTGGAGTATCCTTATCTTGCATGGCAGGAACCTGCTTCCGAAACGATGCAATGGCTTTGGTTTAGTCAGGCAGATCCAAATGTAGAAGATGGACGGTTCTTCTGGCATTATGATGAATTCAGATTCCTCAACGTAACAGTCGGTAATGATACCAGTTCTCCGAATAACAATCCAGGAGCCAATCCATAATCTGTAAACTGTACAGCCGGAGCACCGAACATATACACATCTACCTTGGATAGCAGCCTCCTTACATAATTGATAGGAGGAAAGGGGCAGAATGTTTAAAACCATCCAGCCTAAAGTCTTCTCCTTTGACGTTGAGTGGACCCCGGATCCGGTTGCAGCTGAGATACTCACAGGGGTGAAACAACACCCTCCTCATAGCCTGCCAGCAGCATTCCGAAGTATCTGGGATTACGGAGGGGCAACGGATGACAATCTACAGCCATACATCAAAACCATCCTCTGCCGGGTGGTCTCTATTGCAGGAATTCTAAGAGAACAACTGCCCAACCAATCTCCCACGCTTCGCCTTATTTCCATCCCCACGGATCCTTCAAGCAAGGAAAAATCCTCAGAACCCAAAGTTCTGGAAGCATTCTTTAAA